>JAQGPC010000277.1 GCA_028293285.1 Pedosphaera sp. | reverse complement strand
CGGTCTTTTACGAAGGCTGGACGCTCTGGTGCGAACAGATGATGGTTGATTTAAAGATTGACCGCTCGCCTTGGCTGCAAGTCCAGCAACTCCATGATGCACTCTGGCGATGTCATCGCATCCTTGTTGATTTGCGCCTGCAAACTGGCCGCTATAGTTACGAACAGGGTGTTGCCCATATGATGAAGCATCTCGGCTTTACCCGCGCGCGTGCCGAAGGAGATGTGAACTGGTATACCGCCTCGCCCACTGTCCCCATGAGCTATTGGCTCGGCCGCCTCGAAAATGAACGCCTGCGCCAACGTCTCATTGTCGGTCGCGGCTGGAGTTTGCAACAGTTCAACGACTGGCTCATCAGTTTCGGCACCTTGCCCCAAGCGTGGCTTGAGAAATACGGACTGGATTAGTTGCTCGTAAGTCTTGGCATAGCCCAAGCTGTAACTGGACTCAGGATGAGTCCGTGGCTCGAATCAAGCGGTGTTGCTCTCTTGGCTGCGGGAGGAGTGCTCCTTGGAGCGTGGTTTTCACGCCTGCGCAAACCGTATTGGCTGCTCGGCTATTTCATTCCCTTCATCATGATCGTCCTGTATGCGGCGGCCACTCGCCATCCCGCTTTCTCATTCGTACCACCCATTTCGTGGATGATGATGGGTCGAAATAAATTCGCCATCATTGGCTTCATCGGCAGCATGGTGCTCACGACTCCCATGCTGAAGCTGCCCAATCGCCGCGACAGAATTGCCATCAGCCTGCTCATGGTTTGCGTGGTGGGAGTAACTTCAATTTGGCCCTTCCTCGCTCCTGCTTTTAATCGGAACGATCTGGCAAAAATTTCCACCCGAATTGACTCAGATGGAATCTGTCTGCAAAGCACCGCTTATACGTGCGGTCCCGCTTCAGCAGTCACCGCCTTACGCAAATTAGGCTTCACCGCCGATGAAGGCGAACTCGCCATTCTCGCTCATACCACTTCCGCCACCGGCACGCCGCCGGATATTTTGGCAATGGAACTTCGAAAGCGCTATGGCTCGGAGGGATTGGTTTGCGATTACCGTATTTTTAAAGGTCTCGAACAACTTAAGGCGAGTGGCCTTACGCTTGCCTTAACCAAGTTCAACCTCGTCACCGACCATTATGTAACGGTCTTGGAAGTCACCGATCACGAAGTCATTGCCGGCGATCCCATCAGCGGAATCACGAAATGTTCCCACGACGAATTCAGGGCGAAGTGGCGCTATGCCGGAATCGTCATGAAAAGGAAGTAATCGCGCAAAAAGCAGTTTTCATTCGGCAAACTTGGTCTATCTTCCCGGTATGAATTTATTGCCGTTTGAAAACCTGCCCGCTTACAAGCCGAGAAGCTTCGTGCCCAACGATATCAATTGGAACGATTGGTCTCAAATCGCCCCATTCTTTGACCAGCTCGAATCCCGCGCCGCAGCAGCCAAAACGGTGGCCGACCTTGAACGTTGGTTGTTGGACTGGAGCGAATTGAACGCGGCCATTGATGAAGAAGGCTCGAAGCGTTACATCGCCATGACCTGCCATACGGACAGCCCCGAAGCGGAAAAGTCCTATCTCCAATTCGTCGAGCAGATTGAGCCGGAACTCAAACCGCGCCAATTCAAGCTCTCCCAAATTTTCATCGCCCACCCGGCCCGCCCGCAGTTGCCCAAGGCCCGCTACGAAGTCTTTGATCGCGATACCAACTTGCACGTGGAACTGTTCCGCCCCGAGAACGTTCCCCTGGAAACCGAAGAAGCCCGGTTGAGCCAGCAATATCAAAAACTCACCGGCGCGTTGACTGTCCAATTTCGTGGTGAGGAAAAAACTCTCGTGCAAATGGGTCGCTATCTCGAAGAGCCCGACCGCGCCGTGCGGCAGGAAGCTTGGGAATTGGTCGCCAACCGCCGATTGCAGGAAGCGGAAAAGATTGAAGATATTTTCGATCAACTGGTAAAGCTGCGCGAACAGATTGCCAAAAATGCCGGTTTCAAAAACTATCTCGAATACGCGTTCCGCGCCCGTGGCCGGTTCGATTATACCCCGGCAGACTGCGTCCAATTCCACAGCGCCATTGAAAAAGAAATCATGCCTGCCTTGCGCGAATTGCAAGCCGAACGGCGCGAGCAATTAAAACTAAAAGCGCTCCGCCCCTGGGATCTCGCGGTGGACCCGTTAAATCGTCCGCCGCTTCGCCCCTTCGAGCAGGTTGATGGCATGGTTTCGAGCACTCAAAAGATATTCAACCAGCTCGACCATGCCCTCGGTCAGAGCTTTCAGCAGATGCAGGACTTGCGATTGCTCGATCTCGCCAACCGCAAAGGCAAAGCACCCGGTGGTTATCAATCCACCCTTTCCGAGTCACGCCTGCCGTTCATTTTCATGAATGCGGTCGGCGTGCAGCGCGACGTCGAAACCATTCTCCACGAAGCGGGCCATGCCTTTCACGCACTGGCCACACGCGGCGAAGACCTCTATGCGTATCGCGGCGCGCCGATTGAATTCTGTGAAGTCGCTTCCATGAGCATGGAATTGCTCGGCAACGAGTTCATCGAAAACTTTTACGCCGCGCCCGAAGCCAAGCGCGCCCGTCGCGATCATCTCGAAGGCATCCTCGAAATCTTTCCCTGGATTGCCACGGTTGATGCTTTTCAACATTGGATTTATTCGCATCCCGGCCACAGCCGCGCCGAGCGTAAGGCCGCATGGGAACAATTGATGAATCGCTTCGGCGGCGATGTGGACTGGACCGGCTATGAAAGTATCCGCGCCAATTTATGGCATCGGCAGCTCCATATTTTCCTGCATCCCTTCTACTACGTGGAATACGGCATCGCCCAACTCGGCGCGTTGCAGGTCTGGGCCAACTCGAAGCGCGATAAGGCCAAAGCGCTCGCTGCCTACAAACAAGCGCTGGCACTCGGCGGCTCGCGTCCGTTGCCTGAACTGTTTTCAACGGCTGGTTGCAAATTCGAATTCAGTGATACGACCATGAGACCGCTGGTCAACCTCGTGCAGACGGAATTGTCCAAATTGAATTAACGGTCCTTAAGTTAGTGGGCTCGCGGCGATTGTTGCGAATGGGATTATGAAAGTCTTCGTGACTGGAGCATCGGGGTTTGTTGGACAAGAAATCGTCCAACAACTCCATGCGGCTGGGCACTCTCTGCGCTTGTTTGCGCGTCACCCCGAATCGAAAAGTGTTCAACGGAATGTTTTCCACTTCGGCGCTGAAATTCATCAAGGTGACGTGCTGGATACTTCAACACTCCCGGCCGGACTGAAGAATATCGATGCCGTTATTCACCTCGTCGGCATCATCAGTGAAGTTGGCCGGAACACCTTCGAACAGGTTCATACCCACGGCACGCAGAACATGGTGGTTGCCGCCCAGCAAGCCGGCGTTAAACGCTTCATTCACATGAGTGCGTTGGGAACCCGTCCTAATGCCATCTCGCGCTATCACCGATCCAAGTGGGCTGCCGAAGAATTCGTCCGCGCGAGCGGGCTGGATTACACCATTTTTCGCCCTTCCATCATCTACGGACTACAAGATCATTTCGTAAATCTCTTCGCGCGCATGACGCGGTTCTCGCCCGTCCTCCCGGTCATAGGCCGCGGCCAATCCAAGCTTCAGCCTGTCCCTGTCGCAGATGTGGCAAAATGTTTTGTGAAGGCACTCACCGAGCCAACCTCCATCGGCCAAACCTATGATCTCGCTGGCCGGGATGTTCTAACGTTTGAACAAGTGCTGGACGAAATTCTCCAAGTCACAAATCGAAAGCGTTGGAAGCTCCATTTACCACTGCCGGTGGCACGATTACAAGCCACCTTGCTTGAATTCATTTTCCCCAAACTGCTCGGCAAAGCGCCGCCACTGAATCGGGATCAATTGATTATGCTGGGCGAGGACAACGTGGGCAATCCTGAGCCTGCAAATAAGCTCTTTGATTTGAAGCCAATTTCTTTCCGGGAAGGAATTGCGTCCTACTTGACGCGAAACTAAAGGCACCGGAGCTATTACACTCCGATGCCTGGAGATTACATATCAATGCCGTAGGCTTTGATCTTATTATAAAGCGTTTGCCGGCCAATGCCCAGGCGCTTGGCAGTCTCCAGCTTATTACCGCCGGTTTCCTTCAGCATCTGCACGATGGTATTGCGCTCCACACCTTCGAGCAGCGTGTAACTGGTATCGCCTGTAATCTCAGTAGTGGCCGTGGTAATCGACAAATCCGGCGCATCCACCATTTTGCCTTCGCTCAACAACACAGCGCGCTGCACTTCATTCTGCAACTGGCGCACATTGCCCGGCCAATCAAAAGTGCGCAGGCGTTCCGACGCTTCATTGGTAAAGCCGCCGATGTCACGATTGGCCTGTGCCGAAAACCGTTTCAAAAACGCCGTCGCCAATGGCAAAATATCTTCGCGCCGTTCGCGCAACGGTGGCAGATGCACCGACACCGCGCTGATGCGGTAAAACAAATCTTCGCGCAGCTTGCCGTCCTTGATCGCTTCATCCGGCTTGCGGTTCGTCGCGGCGATGATGCGGCAATCAGTCTTGTAACTCACGCGTCCGCCTACCGGCCGGACTTCTTTTTCCTGCAACACACGCAATAGTTTGCTCTGCGTATCAATCGGCATTTCCGATAATTCGTCCAGCAGCAACGTGCCGCCTTCCGCCTGGCGGAAAAGACCTTCCCGATCACTGTTTGCGCCGGTAAAGGCGCCCTTGACTGAGCCGAACAATTCGCTCTCGATCAATTCCCGCGGCAACGCGGCGCAGTTGATTTTGATCAATGGCCCCGACGCGCGCGCGCTCGAAGTATGGATCAAATCCGCGATGACTTCCTTGCCCGTGCCGCTTTCGCCGGTAATCAAAATCGAAACATCGCTCGCGGCGACACGACGGACCGTGCGCACCACCGCCTTCATGATCTCGCATTGGAAAATCGCGCTCGCCGTGGAAACCGCTTCGCGCAACGACCTGATTTCCAGCGCGCGCTTGATCAAATTAAGCAGACTCTCGGGATCGAACGGTTTTTCCTGAAAATGAAATGCTCCACGCTTGATGGCTTCCACGGCCACTTCGTACGTGGCGTGACCGGTCAGCATGATGACTTCCGCCTCCGGCCATTCCTTCTTGATGATCGGCAGCAAATCGAGCCCGGTCGCGTCCGGCAGCTTGTAATCCAGGAGCACGATTTCCGGCTGCAGCCGGTTTATGGCTTCCTTCAGGGAAGCGCCGTCCTTGACCTGGGATACTTGATAGTTGCTCCGTTGTAAAACCTGCACCAGCAATTCGCGGATCTCCGCATCGTCATCAATGACCAGGATATTGGCTCTCATAATTACTATTTCTGATTCAAAATACAGGCCCGCGTAAAACTGTTAAATATCTCCTGATGTTCCGGATAGCGCGGTGCCAGCCGTTCAGGATGAAACTGCACCGTCAATAAATATGGCAATAAATGGGCTGCTTCTTTTTTTAATTCCATTGCTTCCACTATCCCATCATCGCTCGCGGCTGTAACCCGCAACAGTTTTGCCACCTGTCCCACGGCCTGATGATGCGTGCTATTCACACCCATTTTCTGAATGCCCGTAATCTTTGCAAGCAATGAATCCGCTGTCAACCGCGCTTCGTGCACGATCTCGCTCTTTTTATCGGGTCGGCGATGGTTGATTGCCCCCGGCACCTGGCTCGCAATATCCACCACCAGCGTCCCGCCCAACGCCACATTCATCATCTGATGCCCCCGGCAGACTCCCAGGATTGGCTTTCTTTGCCGGAACACCTCATCAATGAGAATCAGCTCTCGCAAATCCCGCTCGCCCGGCTCAATTGTCACCGTCTTGCGCAACTTCGGCGAAAGTGTCTTGGTATAAAGCTTGGGATTGATGTCATCGCCGCCCGTAAGCAGCACTCCGTCGCAATGCCGGACGGTTTCCGCCACGATTTCCTTCGACGCAAAGTAGGACAGCACCAGCGGAATTCCGCCCGCCGCCGCGATGGCCTTTTGATACGTTTCCGAAAGGCTGATCGACGTATCACCAAACTCGTCCCCTTTCACCTCGGTATTGGGTGAGATCAGGATTAACGGTGGCTTTTTGGATTTAAATTTCTGCATCCGGGAACCGCTCATAAATCATTTTTTTAATATGCCCCTCCTCTTCCGGTCGAGCCAATCGGCGGTTGATCCGGCGCTGGATCGCATCCAATAATTCCATCCAATCATCCAGCGGAGGTTCTTCGACAGCCTGCCATTGGTCATAGCGACGGTCACGCACAAAAAATTTCCACTGGTTGCCAATGTGCTTGGCGTAAACCTGCAGCTTCTGCCCATCCTCCGTCGTGCGCTTCCAGCTAATTTCAGATTTGGACGCCATATATATTACTTACTCCGGCAAATCGACACTCGCCACCGCCATCGCTGCCATGCCCTCTTCGCGACCGAGAAACCCCAAATGTTCATTCGTCGTCGCCTTGATGCCGATTTTGTTCACATGCACCTCGAGTGCCGCTGCAATATTGATCTTCATTTCCTTGATATGCGGAAAAATCTTCGGCTCCTGCGCAATCAACGTGGCATCCACATTGACGATTTTCGCCCCGCGAAAACCGGCCTGGCGCGCGGCCTCCCGCAAAAACACCTTGCTCGGCGCGCCCTTCCAACGCGGGTCGGTGTTCGGAAAAAAGTGGCCAATATCCACCTCGCCCAACGCGCCGAGGATGGCATCACAAATCGCGTGCATCAACACATCCGCATCCGAATGCCCATCAAGACCCTTGGTGTGTGGAATTTCCACCCCGCCCAAAATGAGCTTCCGGCCCGCCACCAATTGATGGACGTCATAACCTATTCCCACATGAACCATTTGGCGCAATATATCGGCCTAAGTAGTGCTGACCAAGCAATTTGTTGTTATACCGTGACTGCGCTGGTGACAGCGCGATTGACCTTTCACCAGCGCAGCTACGTGAGAGAGGACCTAAAAGGTATTTGTTAGCGGGATAGTACTACGGGAGCTTGGAAGATTAGGCGACTGGCTGACAAGAATGTCGGCGATACGGCAAATTAGAAAATCTGGGCTGCGAAGAAAGGGAAAAATAAGGACTTTGTTCCATTCGTGTCGCTTCGTGTAAATTCGTGGTTTCCCTTATCCGTGTTGATCCGCGTCCATCCGTGGTTAAAAATCCCCGGTTACTTCACACGATTCGACGGCTCATCGAGGATCGTCCCCAACGAAACGGGAACTCCAAAGTTCGGCGTGCCATCCGCATTCCATGTAAATTTCTGCGCCCGCGTGGTTCGGCCCCGATAGGTAATTGCCGATGAAGTCTTGCCATGATAGATGATCCAATCTTCTGTCCCATCGGGCGATTGAAAGAAACCATTGTGACCGGGACCAAACACGCCATTGGCATCAGAACGTTCGAACACCGGGTAGGGAGATTGCTTCCACGAACGCGGGTCCAACAAATCATTCTTTTCATCCGCCATCAACATGCCGAGCTTGTAATCCGGCTTGCCGGTATCACAAGCCGAATACACCAAAAAGATTTTTCCATTATGTTGCAAAGTGACCGGCCCTTCCCGGACTTCATCGCAACCGAAACCACTTGCTGGAACATAAACGCCATTGCCTTGCAGCGTGTAGGGATTCTTCATGCGCGCGATGTACAAAACATGGTTGGGTCGAGCCGCCCAGATGAAGTAAAGCGAGCCGTCGGTCTTCTTTTGAATAATTGTTCCATCAATTGCGTAGTGATCGTTTGTGGGGTTGAACAACCGCGCTTTATAATGGTACGGCCCCAAGGGGTCCGTACCCTCACTTTCCAAAACATGCATGCGATGATTTTCATCGGCGTGCTCGCGGGACGTAGCCGTGTAATAGAGATACCAACGATTGCTGACCAAATGAAATTCCGGCGCCCAAATCCCGGTTGTACGTGTTGGATTGGCGTCCTTCCACACCGTGACTGGCTTCACCGTTTTAAGACCAGCCAGCGTCGGCGCTTTCCACACGCGAATGGCATCAACCTGGGTGGTGGCCAGATAATAATTGCTGCGATAATAGACCATCCACGGATCAGGCCCGCCATTGAGCGGGTTTTGGAATTGGAGCGCGCTTTCACCACTGGCGGGACAAACTTGCAACAGACAAATCAACGCGAGCACAACTTGACAGCCCATTTGACGATTTAAAATTGTAAACATGAATATTCCAGTAAACCCGCAGCACTCTTTTCATCCGGCGTAGGTATGGACGCATCCTCCATCAACAAACTTCATTTTTATCTGCGTTCATCCGCGTCCATCTGCGGTTTTAATTTTTACGCCACTTGCGCGTCTCGCCCCTTTGTTGTTCCCATTCGTGTTGCTTCGTGTCCATTTGTGGTTTTAATTTTGTTCGTGCGCTTTTTCCACGCTTATGCAACATATCCCGCGACGTTATGTTTTCACTCCAAAAATTACTCGGCAAAGAAGACAAGTTTTTCGACCTCCTGGAAGCCAGCGCCGAAGAGGCCCGCACCAGTGTCCAGGCGCTCATCAAGCTGACCAAGACTCCTGACCAAACCGCCTTGATGTACGAATTCATTCAATCCCGGCGCAAGGAAAAGCAAATCAGCGCTGAGATCCGTGAAGCCGTTTACAACACCTTCGTCACCGCCCTCGAACGCGAGGACATCGAGAACCTTTCCAACGCCCTTTATCGCATTCCCAAGACCGTCGAGAAATTGGGCGAACGCATCATGCTGGCCCCGCAATATCTGAAAGACCTCGACTTCTCCAAACAGATCACCCTCCTTGAGCAAGCCACCGACCTCGTCCCCGCCATGGTCAAAGTCCTCCGCAAAGGCACCAATCTCGACCAGTTGAAAACGCTTAACGACAAATTGCAATATCTCGAAGGCGAAGCGGACAAGGCCATGATGGACCATTACAAGGACCTTTACAGTGGCAAGCACGATCCCATCAAAGTCATTGTGATGAAAGACCTTTACGAACTTCTCGAAAAGGTCGTCGATCGTTGCCGCGACGTCGGCAATATCATTTCCCACATCGTATTGAAAAACTCCTGACGCACCATGGCGCTCATTCTGACCGTTATTCTGATCGCGTTGATCTTTGAATACATCAACGGCTTTCATGACACGGCCAATTCCATTGCCACCGTAGTCTCCACCAAAGTCCTGACCCCGCGTCAGGCCGTGTTGCTGGCCGCCTTCACCAACCTCATTGGAGCCATGTGGGGAACCGCCGTCGCCAAGACCATCACTTCCGGCCTGGTCGATTCCAAGGTTGTCCACATGACCTCGGACATTCTCATTTGCGCGCTGCTCGGAGCCATCATCTGGAATCTGGTCACCTGGTGGCTCGGCCTGCCTTCAAGTTCAAGCCACGCCTTGATTGGCGGGCTTTGCGGCTCCGGTCTCGCTGCTGCACATAATAATTGGCATGTTCTCATTTGGTCGCAGCCCAATCATGAGCATTGGTACAAAGGATCAGGCTTGTTATGGAAAGTCATTGTGCCGATGTTCTTCTCGCCATTCCTTGGTTTCGTGCTCGGCTTCATTATCATGGCCGCCCTGTACATTGGTTTACGCAATCAACGTCCTTCCAAGGTGAACGCTTTTTTTAACAAGGCCCAGATGGCCAGCGCCGGAGCGATGGGTTTCATGCACGGCACCAACGATGCTCAAAAAACCATGGGCATCATTGCACTGGCACTACTTGCCGGAACCAAAGCTGGGCATTTCGTAAACCTCCCCGAGTGGCTTTCATTTCTAAAGACCTCCGAACCTTCCGATGGCAAACCGATGGAAATTGCGCTCTGGATCAAGGTAACCTGCGCGCTGGTCATGGCGGCAGGCACGGCTGTCGGCGGATGGCGTATCATCAAAACTCTCGGCCACAAAATGGTGAAGCTCCATCCCATCAATGGCTTCGCCGCCGAAGCCAGTTCCGCGACCGTTATTTTTATTGCCTCGTTGTTTGGCATTCCTGTTTCCACCACCCATAACATTTCTGCCTCCATCATGGGCGTAGGCTGCGCCAAACGGTTTAACGCCATCAAATGGACTGTGGTCGAACGCATGGTCTGGGCCTGGGTATTGACGATTCCCATCGCCGGTGGCATCGCCTACGGACTTGTCCTCCTCATGCAAATAATAGGCTGGATTCCTTAATCTAACAGACCCACATACTCACTTCCTCACTCACTCGCTCTCCATTGCATCCCGGCCCAAGCTAAACTAGTTTACTTTCCATGTCAGAAACCCCATTGAAAGTTCTCGCCGTCGCCGGCAGCATGAACCGCAATTCCGTCACCCGCGTGGTCATCAATCATGTCGCCCGCCAACTCACCGCGACTGGTTGTTCCATGGACATCGTTGATTTCGAGAAGGAACCCCTTGCTCTTTTCAATCCCGACACCGCCTACGATGCTCCCGCTTTTTCCGGGCTGAAAACCCGCGTCGAACAAGCCGATGTCATCCTGCTTGGCACACCCGATTATCACGGCAGCATCAGCAGCGCGATGAAAAATTTCCTCGATCATTTCTGGCGCGAATTTGCCGGCAAACTGTTCGTTACCATTGTTGCCTCCCACGAAAAGGGGCTTACGGTCACCGACCAATTGCGCACCGTCGCCCGTCAATGCTACGCCTGGACGCTTCCCTATGGCGTCTCCTTCCAGGATAATCAGGATGTCAAAGCCGGGGAAATCGTTAGCGACTCCTTCAAATCCCGCCTGGAAATGATGACACGCGATCTGCGCATTTACGGACAACTCCTCGCCAATCAACGTCGGGCTGACCTCCACGGCACCGAACCCGGCTTTTTAGCGCGCCACCGGGAATCGCCTTAATTACTTCCGCGTAAGCCGCGTCAGAATCTCCCGCATTTCATTGGCCCGTGGCGGCTTGCTCAAAATGCCGTCAATATGCGCCGGCACCTCCCCGTCGCTCTTCATAAAAGCTCCCCACCCCGTCAGCATGATCACCGGTGTCGTGGGTGAATCCATTTTGAGCCGCTTGGCCACTTCACGTCCATCCAGGTACGGCATGCCCAAATCCGTGATCACCACATCGAAGGGCCGCCCACGTTGCATCGCCCGTTGAAAAGCGTCCAGCCCCGTCTGACCGCTGTCCGCCACCTGCACCTGATGCCCGTCACACTCCAGGATCTCCTTCACCAACTCGCGCAATAACGGCTCGTCATCAATGCACAAAATTTGCAAAGGCGCGGGATTTGAAGCCTCCACTTCCTTGAGTTTGCCATCCGGAGACTGTTCGCGCAGAGGGAAAATCATTTGGATCGTCGTTCCCCTGCCTGGTTCACTGTCGATTTCGAGTTTCCCGTCGTGCCGCTCCATGACGCCATAGACCATGGCCAACCCCATGCCCGTGCCTCGGTTTCCTTTCGTTGAAAAGAATGGCTCCAGACAATGCTTCAGTGTCTCCTGGTCCATACCCATCCCCGTATCCTGCACCTCCAATATCGCATGGGTCGGCTGGTTATCCGGATTGAAATTGTGTCCGCCAAGGCACGTCCGCAATGTGAGCTGCCCCCCTTTTGGCATCGCATCCACGGCATTGAAAATCAAGTTGGTCAACGCTTCGCGCAGTTCACTTTCGATTCCCACCAACGCCGGAACATCCGTCGCCAAATCCATTTTCAATTCCACCATGATTCCCCGGCTTTGGGAAATGTCGCGCCAGCGCGGACGTGTCATATCCGCCACCTCCTCCACCAACCGGTTCAAATTAAGCGGCAGCAGGGATTCGCGCTCTTCTCGTCGCCGATAAAACTCACGCAATCGCGCCACAATATGCGACACATCTTCGCCCGCCATCTTGATATAATTCAGATGTTTCTTCGCGTTCTGGCTCAAGTCCGGCTCATAATTCAGCAGCAAACTCGCAAAGCCCACCACCGGCGACAACGCATTATTGATATCATGCGCAATGCCGCTGGCCATCTGGCCTAACGCCCGCAAACGATCCTGCTGCATCACTGCCTGTTGCGTCTCGCGCAATTCATCATACGCGGTTTTTAATTCCGTATGCAGCCGTGCCTGATGCGCTGCCAGCGCCACGTGACCGCTCAACAACCGCAAAAACTCGCACTCACCACTGCTAAAGCTGTCGAGTCCATGCCGCCCTACGATCAAAATACCGAACAATTTATCCTCCACCATCAACGGAACTGCCGCAGCGCAACGCATTCCGGCATCTGCAATTTTTTGCGTCAACGCTGCCTGAATTTGTCGCGTGTCTGGCAGGTAAACGGTCTTGCCTTCCTTGCATTTGGAAAACCCTGTTTGCACCAGCGCAATTGCCGCGCCTTGATGCCAATTTAATTTATCCGCCATCTGCTGGTCGCCCAATTTCAGGGACGCGTTCGTATGCGTATCGCTTTCCGCATTTAACATATAGACTCTCCCCATATCCACCGTCATATGGTCTTACTATTGCCGCAACACCACGTGCAAATTGCTCGCCAG
>JAQGPC010000216.1 GCA_028293285.1 Pedosphaera sp. | reverse complement strand
TAGGTCAGCCTGACGAGGTGAAGGCCGAAACACTTCCGCACCAAAACGAGCGAGATCATAGCGTGCCATGGTGGTCGCAATCATTTCAATGGCACAACAGGCGAGACCAAATTGCATCGGCCAGACGGAGTTCTTGCGACCCCAATTATACAGCCCTTCCATGGTGGTCGTGAAGATCCCCTGCTTGCTTAATTCGTTGCGAAGTCCTTCGTCCATGGAAGTTAAAATTTAAAATTCAAGCATCACAATTCACTTCCAATTTAAGACACCTTTCTGCCAGGCCCAAACCAAACCTTCGACCAGCAACAGCAAGAATATCACCATTGCGATAAAGGCTCCCACGGGCAAACCAGTAAAGGAAACGGCAAAGGGCAATAGGAAAATCGTTTCGACATCAAAAATCAGGAAGATGATGCCATAAAGGTAATACTCGGATTTAAACTGCATCCAGGCGTCACCCTTGGATTGTAAACCGCATTCGTAAATGGCGTTTTTATCCGCGCCAGGCTTTTTGGGTGAAAATCGTTTGGCCCAAAGCCAGGCTGTGAAGAGGGGTGCGATTGCAAAAAGAATCGCTGCGACCAGAAATATTACTATCAGCAAGTAGGGATTATATTCGCCCGCCATAAACGCCGTCCCACTTTGTTACTTTTTTCACAAGCAACGGTAATCATTGGAAATCAATGCGTCAAGGATTGGCCGGATTTCGTCCTCTTTTAAGGAACTAATTATCTGGATTTGCGCGCTTAAGTCCCACCTCATGCGCAATATCGTCAAACTCTTCGCGGCTAACTTCTTCCAAACTTTTCCCCTTTTTCGCGAGCTTCTCGTTGATCTTGATGGCTTTTTCAGTCATGGCCTCGTGCGTTTCCTCTTTGCCGCCCACGAGGGTAAAGTTTGGACCCGTGGTAACCCGCTTATGTCCATCGGAATCAAGACCGATTCCCAAAATAATTGCTTTCGGTGACTTGTTCTTCTTTGAAGCTTTCGCCATGTACAGAACCTAACGGTTCAAGTTTAAAATTTAAAGCCAAACTTCGCTTTGGAAATTCTGTGCATCTTTAAACCACTCAATCTTTTTTAGCTCGGGGGTTAAAGTGCGATACTTTAGCCAGTTGCTCCCAAAGTTTGCGCTCCTCTTCGGTAATATGATCGGGCACTTCCACCTGCGCGATTACAATCAAATCTCCATTCGGCCCGGTCTTTTGTGGCAACCCTTTTCCACGAATGCGCAGCTTCTGGCCGTTTTGGGTTCCGGGCGGAATTTTAATATTTATCCGGCCATCCAAAGTTGGGACCGACAAATTAGTTCCGAGCACCGCCTCCCAGGGAGCAAGTTCGGCTTCGTAAATCAAATTATGATCTTCAACCTGGAAGTCTGGATGTTTGGCCAAATGGACGCGGAGATAGAGATCTCCCGACGGCCCGCCATGCTCACCAGGTTCCCCACGTCCGGGGATGCGCAACCGCTGGCCTTCCGTCACCCCCGGAGGAATTTTCACTTGAATAGTCTCGGTCTTGGCCACTTGGCCGGTACCGCCACAAACCGGACATGGATGACGGTTCTTTACTCCTGTGCCGCCACAGTTTTCACAAGGAACTGTGCGCCGAAGTGAAATGGAACGAACCGAACCGCGCACGGCCTCTTCGAGCGTGACCATGATATCACCCTCAACATCACGCCCTTTTGTGGCGAAATCTTCTTCCGCGAATCCGCCGCGTTGGCCAAAACCACCGCCCCGCGTACGCGAGCCGAAAAGTTGTTCGAAGAAATCGCTAAATCCGGTAGTGCCGCCAAATTCAAACTCGGTGGCTCCGCCGCGTCCGGCCCTGCCGCCACCGAAACCAGCACCCGGTTGATACTGATGCTGCCATCCCGGAGGTGGACGAAAATCAGAACCTTGCTTCCAATTGGGCCCAAGCTCATCGTATTTCTTGCGCTTGTCGGGGTCGCTCAAAACTTCGTAGGCCTCGTTAATTTCCTTAAATTTTTCTTCAGCGCCTTTTTTGGTCTTGGCGACATCAGGATGATATTCGCGGGCAAGCTTGCGGAAGGATTTCTTAATGTCCGCATCGCTTGCCGTACGCGGCACTCCCAGCACTTCGTAATAATCTTTAAACTGCACAGCCATAATTGCCCCGGATAAATTGTCGCTGCATTAGGGCACGAGTTCCGAGAATTCTCCAGAAAAAACGTCTTTTTATCAGAGATTTGTTAAAACACCTGGTCGTGGCGTTATGGGTTCTTGGGATTCGTCACCATCCCTATTGCTCATGCCAATCAACTCTTTAAAGGTTTTGCCATCCATGCTTTCCTGCTTGATCAATTCTGCGGTCACCATTTCCAATTGCTCGCGATGTTGGATTAAAATCTCCTTCGCTTCCGCATAAGCCTTATCCAACAGTTTTTTCACCTCTTCATCAATTTCCTCTGCGGTCTTCTCACTGCAATCCCGCTGGAAACTGCCATCCGCCCCGTGCAAATAGAATGGCCCTTGACGTTGCGCAGCACGGGCGAGACCAATTCGCTCGTTCATGCCAAAAAGGCAAATCATCTGCCGCGCCAGGGCGGTGACGCGCTCAAGATCGTTCTCTGCGCCAGTTGTCACTTCACCATAAACTACTTCTTCGGCCGCCCGTCCACCCAATGCGCCGCGAATCCGATCCAGTAATTCGGATTGCGTCATCAAGAATTGATCCTCAGCGGGTAGTTGCATCGTGTAGCCTAGTGCAGCCCTTCCCCGCGGGATGATGCTGATTTTATGCACCGGGTCCGAATGCTTGCTATGCGCGGCCACCAGCGCATGACCTACCTCATGGTAAGCCACCCGACGTTTTATCTCCTCGGTCAATCGCCGGCTCTTTCGCTCTGGTCCTGCGACCACCTTTTCCACGGCTTCTTCCAAATCCCGCTGATCAATCTGTCGCGCGTGTCTACGCGCAGCGAGCAAGGCAGCTTCGTTGACTGCATTAGCCAGATCAGCCCCGGAGAAACCCGGCGTAGCCCGGGCAATTTGCCGCAAATCCACATTCTGCCCCAATGGCACCAATCGGGTATGCACCCGCAGAATCGCTTCGCGTCCCGCAACATCCGGAGCATCCACAATGACTTGCCGGTCAAATCGTCCCGGTCGCAACAGCGCGCGGTCAAGCACTTCAGGGCGATTCGTTGCCGCCAGCAAAATCACTCCTGCATTGGGTGCAAAACCATCCATCTCGACTAATAGTGCATTCAATGTTTGTTCGCGCTCATCGTTTACCGGCCCGACATGCACCCCCCGTTCCCGGCCAATGGCATCAAGTTCGTCAATGAACACAATGCACGGGGCCTGCGCTTTGGCCTGCACAAATAGATCGCGAACACGCGCGGCACCGACTCCTACAAACATCTCCACAAAGTCACTTCCGCTAAGTTGAAAGAAGGGCACCTGCGCCTCCCCCGCCACGGCTTTGGCTAACAGCGTTTTACCTGTCCCCGGTGGGCCTACCAACAAAACTCCTTTGGGAATCTTCGCCCCCAGCGATTTGTAGCGATCAGGATTTTTCAGAAAGTCCACCACTTCCTGCAATTCGTATTTCGCCTCGTCACAACCGGCGACGTCGTTGAAGTTCACTCCCGTCTCCTTTTCGGCCACAAGCCGGGCGCGGCTTTTGCCAAAACTAAGTATGGATTGCCCCGCGCCTCCGCCGCCACTCATGCGCCGACTGAGGAATGACCAAAGCAGGAACATCAAACCGATAGGCAAAATCCAGGCAAAAAGAAATTGTGAAAGGAAACCGGGCCGCATCCCGACAAACTTCACATTGGCCGCCTCCATCTCCTCAACTAACTTGGGGTCTTCCACCCGGACGGTTCGGAAAAGAAATGGCTTATTCGCATCTGCCGAAACGGCATTTGTGCTTGTCTGGTTGTTGGGTGTCTTGGAAGGTGCCTGTGCCTTGGGTTGAACTTTGCCTTCAATGGTATCCGCCCTGACCGCCGCCTCCACCACTTCGCCATTACGCACCAGGGTCTTAAACTCACTGTATGGTATAGTTCGAACGCTTAAATTAGAAAAGGCCTGCTGCCACATCCAAAGGAAAATGAACATGATGGGCAAATACCAAAGCACAGTGCTCCATTGGGGCGGTATGCGGTTGGACTTTCCCTTCGGGGGTGCGGGTTTGTCTGGTTTCATGCCTTCACCTTCGGCTTCCCGTTTGATGCCAATTTGAATCGTCCGCCGTAAATTTCTTTTTTCACGATATTTCCACGCTCCTAATTCGTATCTCTCCTCTAATTTAGCATTGGAGAATAAAAACGCATCCTGTTAAATATCTGCCTCCGGGTGCCGTTAAGCAGTAAATGTCAGGCACTACAGGGTTAACATTTAATGCACAGCAGTTTCTAGACTGACAAGTCAATGAACCGACAGCCTCGCGCACTTTGTCCGGGCAAGCCGCAATGGTTTTTCCATCTGCTCCTGTGGATGATGCTACCTATGAGTGTTTGGGGAGCCATCAACGCAAAAACTTTGCCTCAAGCGGCGAAATGGGAGCGTTTCGAGCAAACCTTCAAAAGTTTCACCAACTATCCCAATGCATTTCAAGATGTCACCTTAAGCGTGGCCTTCACTTCTCCCTCGGGTGAAACGACCAAAGTTCCGGGGTTTTGGGATGGTGGAAAGATTTGGCGGGCGCGGTTTTCTCCGAATGAGTTGGGAATATGGACGTTCAAAAGTACCTGCTCTGATACTACCAACTCCGGCATGCACAATGTCATTGGAGAATTTCTCTGCATCGCCGCTTCCAGCAAATCACGATTCGATCGCCATGGCCCCGTCCAACTGGCGAGCGACCGCCGTCATTTGGAGCATGAAGACCATGCGCCATTTTTCTGGCTGGCGGACACCGTGTGGAACGGGGCCTTGCTTTCCAGCCAACCGGATTGGGATTCCTACGCTCACACGCGTGCCAGCCAAAAATTCACGGTCGCCCAATGGGTCGCCATTTCCGGAGTTAATCTTAATTACCAAAACGCGTTTACCGGTCGCGATCAGATCAGCATCAGCCCAAGATTTTTCAAGCAACTGGATGACAAGGTGAAAATTTTGAATGACGCCGGTCTTTTGAGCGCCATTGTTCCCTTCTGGGACCTTCAATCCCAAGGTGCGAACGCCGTGGAATCGCTGCCAGAAGATCAGGCCATTCTGTTGCTTCGCTACATGGTCGCGCGTTGGGGCGCCAATGACGTGATTTGGATGCTGGCATGCGAAGGGGATAGCATTGGAAAAAAAGCAGGCCGTTGGAAACGCATCTGCCGCGCGGTTTTTGGAGAAGCCCCTCATGCGCCAGTCATGCTCCATCCTGGGGAAACGTATTGGGTGGCGGATGAATTTCGTGCTGAACCCTGGCTGGATCTCCTCGGTTATCAAAGTGGACAGCAAATTAATGATGACATGCTTCAATGGATGCTGGCCGGACCATTTTCCAACGATTGGAAAAAGCAACCCGTTCACCCGTTCATTAATCTGGCCCCCCTCTATGAGAATGCAACTTCTGGAGCGTTCCAGCAGAAAGTTTCCCCACTGGCAGTGCGCCGCGCCCTTTATTGGAGCCTGCTCAATGCTCCTACTGCGGGAGTAAGTTATGGCGCGGAGGGAGTTTGGAACTGGGTGGCTGAGAATGAACCCAAAGTCAGTGCCGCCGCCGCGCGTTCGGCGATACCCCAGACTTGGCAAAGAAACCTATTCCTGCCAGTAGCCGAGCAAATGACCAATCTCGCAGGTGTATTTAGTTCCATAGATTTCTGGCGACTTCGGCCCGCGCCTGAATTGGTGGCCGACCAACCCGGCTTGAAATCTCCCCAGCGTTTCATTGCGGCGGCACTTACAGAAACCAAGGATGTGGCTCTTATCTATGTCCCCGAAGATCGCACCATCCAATTGAACCTTGTCGGAATGCCGGAATCGCTCACAGCAATTTGGATCAACGTGCGTACGGGCGAGCGTACTCCAATGGTTACTTTTTCCGGCGGGCAAATACGTAAATTTCTAATGCCCGACGCCGGGGACTGGCTTATGCTAATCAGAGCCCCGCAACAGCCGCCCTGAAAATTATGTCCTTTCAAGTTCGTGATGCTTCCAAGTGCAAGTTTGATATCCTCGCTTTAGGCGAATGCATGGTGCGTTTGGCTCCGCCGGGACATGGACGCATCGAATTTTCCAAGATGCTCGAGGTGGACGTTGGCGGCGGGGAATTCAATGTGGCTTACGCGTGTGCCCGTCTAGGTCTGCGCGGCGGATTTATCAGCAAACTGCCAGATAATCCTATCGCTAAAATTATTTTGAACCATGCCCGCGCTGTTGGGATGGATGTCTCTAACGTGCTTCTGGAAGAATTCGATGGCGTCGGCCGCAAAGGGCGCGTGGGCTTGAATTTTACCGAAGTGGGAACAGGTGTGCGCCCCAGCGTGACCATGTATGATCGAGGCCACTCCTCGGTTAGTTACCTGAAGCCCGAAGAAGTGGATTGGCGGAAAATCTTCAACGAGGACGGTGTTCGCTGGCTGCACACCGGTGGGATTATGTCCGCGCTTTCAGATAACAGCGCCGCCGTGGTCAGGGTGGCGTGCCAGGCTGCGCGCGAAGCTGGCACGATTGTTAGCTATGATTTAAACTTCCGCAGCAAGCTTTGGAGCAGCGCAAAAGCCATCACTACTACCAGGGAAATTGTTCCCCATCTCGACGTGCTCATTGGCAATGAAGAGGACTTTCAAAAAGTGCTCGGATTTGAAGTAGAGGGAACTAATGTCAATCTCTCCGAACTTCCGGTTGAAGCTTATAAGAGAATGGTTGAAAAAGTGGTGAAGACTTATCCCAACATCAAGGCAGTTTGCACCACACTGCGTGAAGTGAAGAGCGGTCTGGTTAACAATTGGGGCGGCATTCTATGGTATGGAGGAAATTTTTATGAAGCGCGCCAGTTCAAAGATTTGGAAATTGAAGATCGTGTCGGTGGCGGCGATGGATTTTCCAGCGGCATTGCCTACGGTTTTCTCAGTGACATGAAGCCACAGGACATTGTGAACTTTGGCGCAGCCCATGGCGCCTTACTGCAAACAACTCGGGGCGATACTTCGCAAGTTACACTTGATGAAGTCATGCACGTAATGAAAGGCGGCAGCGCTCGTATCCAACGCTGACATAAATCGTAATATTATTTGATTCAAGGCCGATTGCAAAATGCAACCGGCCTTTCCTGTGACTAGTGCAAATTGCACAGTGCTTCCTGCTTACTAATTAAATGAGAAGACAAATCAGATACTTACTTTGAAATTTAATCCTCTTCTCTGTCAAAATACACATACAATCATCAACTTATAGCGATAAGTAATAAGTGCTGTGCAAGCTGAACGTATTGTATTTACAAGCTATTAATACTGGCGCCGAAGATATTTTATCAATTCCCCTTCATTGCTTCCAACTCGTCGTCCTCAGGACACTTAAGCTCGTTTTTACGCCAGTAATTTACACTTCCGCCCCAATTTTTTTGTGTCCTAAATCTGTCTGTGGTGAACAAAAAAAAGGCAAAAGGTATGTTTTCTGGAGCGTAACAGCTTGCCTTCCAATGCGCCTACAAATGCTCGCATTTGTTTGACATGATTGCGAATTCACCTCAAAAAACCCTTTGTTTTTGCACTGTCCAAAAAAATACTGTCCAAAATTTTATTCCATCCACCGGCGACCCAAAATTTGACTTCAATAATCGGCTATTTTTATCACGGCTGGCATGCCTCTAGCTTAAGCCCCTTACTCAGAGAAGAATCCAAATTGCCGATATGACTCAACAGCCCAAACAACTAGTAATCCGTCCGAACAACTCCAGTGCTCGCAGCACTGCGATTCTGTTTGGTTTCATCTTGCTGTTTGCAACCTTGGTGGCTTCCCCCGCCAGTGCTGCTCAATTCGGTATAAGTGCCGCCGTGCAAAAATCTCCTGCCCAGATCACATTGTCGTGGGACGCCGTGCCTTGGGGTGCCGGCAACTATACCGTCTATCGCGCACCGGTCGTGGGTGGTGCCACGGGTGGCACTGGCAGTTGGACTCAACTTGCAGCTAATGTCACTGCCAACTCTTTTGTGGATGCCAATGTCGTGGTCGGAACGGAATACGAATATCGCGTAAACCGCAGTGGTTCACAATTCGACGGTGACGCTTATATCGATACTGGCATTGAACTTCCACTCATAGATAGCCGCGGCAAGCTCGTTTTGATCCTGGATAATACTTACACCACCAGTTTGTCTGCCGAACTTACTCAACTGCAAGCTGACTTGGCGGGCGACGGTTGGACGGTTATCCGGCATGATGTTGCGCGCGGCAGCACCCCGGCTTCTGTCAGAAGTGTTATTCAAGCTGATTACAATGCCGACAAGACCAATGTAAAGGCCGTGCTGCTCCTTGGACGCGTGCCGGTGTTCCGCTCGGGCAATTATGCTCCCGATGGTCATGATTCCCGCTCGATGCCTTCCGATGCTTATTATGGCGACATGGATGGCGACTGGAGTGCCAATCCTAATGCCATTCCCAGCGATGTGGAGCTGCAGGTTGGCCGCGTGGACTTGTATGACATGCCCGCCTTCGCACCTCTGACTGATACGGATTTGACCCGCCAATATCTCACTAAGGATCATAACTTCCGTCACAAGGTATTCAATGTTACGCGACGCCAGGCCGAGATGACTTCCGCCACGGGTAATGCCATCCAGCGCCAATTTTTCGGCACCGCACTGGCGACAAACATCCCGAACAATTATTATTCGGCCAACCATTACTATTCCCCGGAATTCTGGAATGAAGTCCAGAATAACGATTATATGTGGTTCACCAAGGGCACCGGTGGCGGGGAATACACCGCCTGCACCGGCATGGGCGCGACTTCCCATTATGCCGCTTCTCCCGGCGTGAAGACTGTTTTCAATACCACCTTTGCCAGTTGGTTTGTCGAATGGGACGTGATGGATAATTTTCTCCGCGCTCCACTTGCCGCCAAGGGATACGCTCTTTGCAATGCCTGGTCGGATCTTCCGGCGTGGGTGTTTCAACACATGGGCATGGGCAAGACCATCGGTTACAGCACCCGCCTTAGCCAGAATAACAATACCTATTATAACATCATTGGTTACCCCGACCTTCCGGCGCAACATCGCGGTGTTCATATCGCCCTGATGGGTGATCCCACCCTGCGCATGCATATTGTTGCTCCAGTATCCAACCTGAATGGCACTGCTGGTGCCAGCAGTGCCAATCTAAGCTGGACTGCTTCTCCGGATACCTCCTTGCAAGGCTACGCCATTTATCGTTCCACGAGCGCCAACGGTCCATTCACTCGTCTTAATGCCACGATCATTGCTGGCACCAGTTATACGGATGCCAGTGTTCCGTCGGGAACTTACATTTATATGATCCGCGCCGTTAAACTGGAAATTTCTCCCAGCGGCTCTTACTTCAATCCGAGCCAGGGCATTTTCAAAACCATCGCCGTTGGCAGTGGCACGGCCAGCAATCAAGCGCCTGTTGTGAATGCAGGAAATAATCAAACCATTACGTTGCCCGCCAACGCCACGCTGTCTGGCAGTGTGATTGATGATGGTCTGCCAGTTACTCCCGGTAAAACCACTTCCACCTGGAGCAAGACCAGCGGCCCCGGCACTGTCAGTTTCGGCAATGCCGCCACTCCCAGCACTACGGCAACATTTTCCACGAATGGAACTTATGTGCTGCGCCTTACCGCCAACGACGGGACACTCAGTTCTTTCAGTGAAGTCACCGTGACGGTGAATGCCGCGAAGATCAACAATGCGCCGGTTGCCAACAGCCAATCCATCAGCTTGAATGCCAATGCAGTTCGCGTCATTACGCTCACCGGCTCGGATGCCAATGGCGATGCGCTTACCTATTCGGTGGCAACTTCTCCCACCCATGGTTCTTTGACCGGCACCGCTCCCAATTTGAGTTACACTCCTGTTGCCAACTACACCGGCACAGACAGCTTCACTTTCAAAGCAAACGACGGTTTGGTGGATTCTGCTCCCGCGACCATCTCGCTTACAATTAATACGATCACCAATAGTGCCGGCTCTGATGTTGTCGCCCTTTACCACCTGGATAATGATTTCTCGGACGCCACTGGCCTTCACGACAACGTCATTACCGCGAATAATGCCACACTTGATTCCAGCAATCTTCGCTGGATGACCACTCCCAGCGGCGCTGCCTTGCGGGTGTTGGACGTTTTTGATCGCGGTATTGTAAGCATCCCCGTTTCTGACATTAATAAATCCGGTCAGGCAATTTCCATCAGCGTGGAAGCACAAATATTTATCAACCGCTATCCCGGCTATACTTACAACACCGCAACGATGTTGGCTTTGGTCAAGGGTTGGAATTCCCAACTGATCCTGTCTGCGGATAAATGGGCCACCTCTGCGGCAGTCATCGGCGGGAACCAAACCATTGTCCCCGCTGCCACCCTGTCGAGTTCATTGTCTACCGGTCGCTGGCACCAGGTTAGCATTACCCTTAATACCAGCAGCTACATCGTCAAAGTCGACGGCAATCAAGTCGCCCAGGTTGCCAGCAGTGATCTGGCAAACTGGAGCGGCACGGGTAATGCCACACTTCAATTTGGTGACTTTGACGGTTGGATTGATGAAGTGGTGGTGCGCAGCAGTACAAGTTCCACTCCGTTGCCCCCCACCCTGCCTTTGGTCACGGTCAGTGCCTCGGATGCCACGGCTTCGGAATCGGGCGCCGACACGGGTGCCTTTACGGTCACCCGCTCGGGCAGCACGGCCCAGCCGCTCGTGGTTAACTTCACCCTGGGCGGCACCGCCCGTTATAACGTCAACTACTCCCCCATTCCCACCTCGGTGACCATTCCGGCCGGCT
>JAQGPC010000213.1 GCA_028293285.1 Pedosphaera sp. | reverse complement strand
GTGGCAAATGTCGCGTAGTACGGCTTAAAAGTTACCGGCACAAATTTGACGCCCGGCGACTCATAACTATTAATCAAATCCGCCATCTTGTGCGCATCTAATTTTGGTGCAGCGATGCATTGAAATGGAAGCGTATATCCCACTCCGATGCTCGCTTTCCCAGTTTCCCCGATCATGCCGGTAGCCACTTGGAAAAGTGGTGAATCCTCATGTGGCACGTGTGGAGAGGTCGGCACCCAAGGTAATCCGGTATCACTCCAGATCATTGAGCGTTTCCATCCATGCAATGGCACCACGGTCAGCTTGCAGGTTTTTTTGATCCAACGCTCGCCGTTAATCATGCGCGCCAATTCACCGCAAGTCATTCCATATACATAAGGAATATCCCACTTGCCCACGAACGAACGGAATTTCTCTTCCACTGCTGGTCCTTCCACCCGTTTGCCGCCGAGCGGATTCGGCCGATCCAGCACGATAAATTCAATACCCGCTTCACCACAGGCTTCCATCGCCAAACCCATGCTGCTGATGAAGGTATAAGAACGGCAACCGGTATCCTGCAAATCATAAACCAGCGCATCCAATCCCGCCAGCATCTCGGGTGATGGCTTGCGCTTTTCTGGTTTATCTCCGTAAAGCGAATGCACCGGCAAACCGGTTCGTTGATCTACTCGTTTCTCCACCTTGTCACCGGCGGGAACATCGCCGTAAATGCCATGTTCGGGACCAAACAACGCCACCAACTTCACACACTTGGCCGACCTCAAAATATCAATTGTGGATTCCAACTCGCCATTAACACCCGAGGGGTTGCAGATGAGGCCGACACGTTTTCCTTGAAGTTCCTTAAAGCCATGCTGCGCCAAAACTTCATTGCCTAATTTAACTCTGGCCATGAGCGTTGCCGGCAAAAGTAACCCCAGAAGCACCAAGCCCCGTGCGAGTGATTTCATCGAAGCAACTTACCCAATGTCGTCCGCAAAGCCAAATTATTTGGATGGAATGGGTTCAGAGCGTTTGCCTATGAGGTGAACTCCTATCCTGCGTGCGTATTTTTCACGTTGAGCGACCTCCGCATTCAGTCTAGTTTGTCGCCATGAATGTTTTTGTGACGGGCGGGGCGGGCTACATAGGGTCGGTGTGCGTCGAGGAACTTCTCAACGCAGGTCACCAGGTCACAGTCTATGATAATTTAACCGAGGGACATCGTTCGGCGGTTGATTCACGGGCGAAATTTATTCTTGGCCAACCCGAGCGCGAGAATGACATCCGCGACGCAGTCAACTCTGCCAAGCCTGAAGCCATTCTTCATTTTGCGGCCAGCGCTTTGGTCGGCGAATCAATGACCAATCCCGGCAAATATTTCCATAATAATGTTTGCAACGGACTCAAGCTGCTCGATGCTGCCGTGGCGGCGAAGGTAAAAAAATTCGTTTTCAGTTCCACCTGCGCCACCTATGGTCCGCCCGATCGCGTGCCCATGACCGAGGATTTGCCGCAACGGCCTATTAATCCGTACGGCGAATCCAAGTTAATGTTCGAGAAGATGCTGATTTGGTATCACGAGATTCACAAGCTGGAATTTGTTGCCTTCCGCTATTTCAATGCTGCCGGGGCCAGTGAAAAATTCGGGGAACATCACCGCATCGAAACACATCTGATTCCCAATGTGTTGAAGGTTCCGCTGGGCCAATCAAAGCAGTGCGAAATTTACGGCACTGATTACGCGACTCTGGATGGCACTTGCATCCGCGATTACATCCACATCATCGACCTCGCCCAAGCTCACATCCTCGCCCTGACTCCGGGCAAACAAGGCTTTTACAATCTTGGAAATGGCGACGGATATTCCGTACGGCAGGTGATCGAGATGTGCGAAAAAATCACCGGCAAGAAGATTCCTGCCATCGAGAAGCCGCGCCGACCGGGTGATCCGCCGAAGTTGGTGGCCGCTGCTGACAAAGCCATTAACGAACTCGGTTGGAAACCGAAATATCCAAAATTGGAAGATATTGTCACCACCGCCTGGAATTGGACGAAGAAACATCCGAACGGTTATCCGGATTAGCGGGTTACTCTTCCGCTGGCACTGCTTTCGTAAACCGTCCATACCGTAGTGCCAGTGTCGGCAAAACCAGCAGGTTCAAGGCGGTCGAAGTAATCAATCCGCCGAGAATTACAATCGCCATCGGCCCTTCAATCTCGCGGCCTGCTTCACCTGTGCCAAGGGCCAGCGGCAATAATCCCAATCCCGTCACCACTGCCGTCATTAAAATCGGGATCAATCGCTCCGATGCCCCACGAATTACTGTTTCCAGACTCCAAGGCATCCCTTCCACCTGGACCAGATGTTCGAAATGCGAAATCATCATGATTGAGTTGCGCGTGGTAATGCCAAACAAGGTGACAAAACCAACCAGCGAACCAATGGTAAGCCCGCCTCCACCCGCGTCGCCAAAATAAGTAGTCAGGAAAACTGCCAAAATCCCGCCAACCAGCGCAAACGGTACATTTGCTAAAATCAGCAGCAAGTTCTTCCAGTTGCCAGTGACAACTCCCAATAACAAAAGAATGCCCACTGCGGCGATGGCCGAGTTGAGCAGGAGTTGATTCTGTGCCGCGGCCACCGCTTCTGCCGCTCCGCTAAAAACGGCGTAGGTGCCTTTGGGAAAATTAATTTTGGCCGCTATTTTTTTCCTAGCCTCATCCACAAACGAAGCCACATCGCGCCCTTCCGGCTTGCAGGTCACCACCTGCCGACGCCGCGCGCCATCGTGCATGATGGTATACCGCCCCGTGGCCTGGTAAACTTCCGCCAACTCACTTAGAGGCATTTTCAGGCCGGTTGCATTCTTGAGCATCAGCGTACGAATTTCCTCCGGTTCGCGCCGATTCGCCTCGTCCAATATGACCGTAACATCCGACACCTGGTCCCCTTTATGCACCTGCGCCACCACAGTTCCTTGGTACGCCGCCTGGATTGCTTCCATCACTTCCACCGGCCGATAACCAAATTGTGTCAGGCGGTCCGGCCGCAACCGCACGGCCATGCGCGGTCCCCCGGGAGGTGATTTCAATTGTATATCCCTGGCATCCGGCATGGTTCCCAGCACCTGTGCGACTTCAGCCGCTTTGGCATCAATTATATCCAGGTTATCGCCGAAAACATTGATTACCACCGGGGCCGTCTCACCGGTAATCGTTTCACCGATGCGGTCCCCGAGAAATGTCATCACTTCAGATTGAATACCGGGAAACTTCTCCAGTATTTTGCTGATTTCCTCGCCCAAGGCTGCCTGTGCCTTGCCCGAAATCGGTTTTAACTCCACGTGAAATTCGCACCGATGCGTCCCGAAAGTATC
Organism: Pedosphaera sp.; assembly: GCA_028293285.1. Taxonomy (GTDB): domain Bacteria; phylum Verrucomicrobiota; class Verrucomicrobiia; order Limisphaerales; family Pedosphaeraceae; genus Pedosphaera. Next base: position 21,605 of record JAQGPC010000213.1, on the reverse strand, counting down.
TTCCCCCATTTCCGCCCGGCCCGCCTGTTGTTCCACCGTGGCAATGCCTTCTGTCTTCAACAGTTCATCCGATATTTGCTTTCCTACCCGCAGCATCTCCTCCAACGAAGTGCCCGGGGCCATCTGCACCCCCAACACGAAATGCCCCTCCCTAAACTCCGGCAAGAGTCCGGTGCCGAAGTGAGGCAACATCAACAGGGCAGCCACACAAATAAAAGCCACCACCATCATAATTGCGCGCGGCCAGCCGGCAAAAAAGTTCAACACCCGCCCATAAGCCGACTTTAACCATGTTTGCAGGCGCGGTTCCTTGCTATCGCGAACACCTTTCGCAAAAAAGATTAAGGAAAGTGCCGGAGTCACCGTCAACGCCACTGCTAACGATGCCAGAATGGCCAGGATGTAACTCAACGCCAGCGGCGCGAAGAAGCTCCCCTGTAGGCCGGTTAAGGTCAACACCGGCAGAAAAACCAGCGCGACCACAAAAGTCGCATAAACCACTGCGCTCCGAACTTCCAACGAGGCATCGAGCACGACTTTGAAGGTGGATCGCGGTTGTGGCAGCGTCTGATTTTCACGCAGTCTTCGAAAAATATTCTCCACGTCAATGATGGCGTCATCCACCACTTCACCAATTGCAATGGCCAGCCCGCCGAGCGTAATCGTGTTCAGCGTCACTCCGAATTTATCCAGCAGGATAACGGCCGTGAGCAGTGATAATGGAATGGCCGTCAGTGAAATGAATGCCGTCCGAAAATGTCCGAGGAAAAGGAACAGCACCACAGCAACTAAAATGGCACCCACGAAAAGCGAATGTTTAATGTTCTTTAACGATGCTTCAATGAACGTGGCCGGCCGATGCAGGCGTGGATAAAGTTTTACCCCCTCTTTTTCAAAAACTGGCTTCATCTCATCGAGCGCCGCCTCCACCGCGAGCGTCACTTCCATCGTGTTCGCTCCATACTGACTGGCGGTGGCCATGAGCACGCCGGGCTGGCCTTGAATTAGCGCATCCCCAAATTTCGGTTCCGGTCCTTCCCGCACGTCCGCGACGTCCTTGAGCCGCACACTCAAGCCGTTGGTATGAGTGATTGCCACTTCCCCGAGCACTTCCGGTGTGAGCGCCTCACCTTCCGTTTGAATCAGGATTCGCTGGTTCGCATTTTCTACAAAGCCAGCTCCCATCACACCGGTTGAAAGTTTGGCGGCCGACAAAACGTCCGTGATGGACAGGTCATATGCCATCAGCCGTTCCGGACGGACTTGAATCTGCAATTGCCGCACCTGCCCGCCGAAGACAATGCAACGCGCCACTCCCGGCACGGAAAGCAGCCGTGGCTTTACCGTCCAATCAGCCAGCGTCCGCAATTCCATGGGCGAAAGTTTGTCGGAGACCAAACCGATCTTTAGCAAATCCATGGTGGACGAAGTCAGCGGCGACATTCTCGGTGTCTTCGCGCTGGCTGGCAGGGAACCGGCGGTTTCACCCAGCTTTTCAGCGAGCATCTGGCGCGCCACAAAAATGTCCGTTCCTTCCTTGAATACCGCCGTAATCACTGACAACCCTTGAACCGATTCCGAGCGCAACGACTCCATTTCCCCCAGGCCGTTGATCGTATTTTCCACCGGCCGGGTGATGAGCACCTCCACCTGTTCCGGTGATAAACCCGGCGCCTCGGTTTGAACCTCCACCTGCGGCGGAACAAAATTCGGAAAGACATCCAGCTTCGCGCGCGAGGCAACAAATGTTCCGTAGCCAATAATCACGCACGCCAGCGCGATGATTATGCCGCGAAACCGTAATGAAAAATGGACGATGCGATTGAGCATTGCCTGGCTATTCGGGTTTGCCCGAAGGTTTTAGTTCTTCCGAAAGTAGCGACTGGCTGCCGATCACAACCACCCGGTCGTTGGCCGCCACACCTTTGGTCAAAAACCAGCCGCCCTCCACCGGATGATCCAGAACAATTTCTTTGCGAGTAAATGCCTCATCGCCTGTCTGAACATAGACCCAGCCCTGGCCTTCAGTCCTAACCACCGCATCGCGAGGAATGACAACGCCCGCCAATGGTTCACCGGAAACCTTCAAATATCCGGTCACCGCTTCCCCGGGCCGGAGTCTGGCTTCGTTCGGCTTTACTGCGAAAATAAAACCTTGTCCCTGTGTTTGCGGATCAACACCCGTCGCCATGCTGACCAACTGCGCCTCCACGGAACTGCCGGACAAGCTAATGATACGAGCGTTGGCAGGTGCTGATTTTAAAGCTTGTCCGGCCGGCAAATCAACACGCACCAGTGCCGTTTCCAGCGATGTCAGCGATTGAACAAATGCCGTTAAATCATTTTGCCCCACGATAATTTTGCCCCACGATAGCTCCAAACGATCCTTCGCCGATTGAATCAGCAACCGGTCACGAGCGGCTGCGGCTTCCACTGCCTGGAGCGCCCGTTCCGACGTATTCCCCTGCTCCTTTAATATTTTAAGGCGTTCAAGCTCCTTGCTGGAAACCGTGAAAGCAGCCTGCGCTGACGCCAATTCGTTGATCAATCCGGCCAATGGCGCGGGATCAAGCACCCGGCCGAAACCTTTCACTTCGGGAGGCAGATTGGTCGCGGCCAATGGCTCCGCTTTCAGTGCGATTCGTTTCTGCGTCTCTTCATCCACTTTGATCGTTATGTTGCCATTGGTATCCGTCTTGATATGCGGTTCCTCGGCTGCCGGCTTGTGGTCGGCAGCGGCTGGCTCGGTGCCGCCCCGCGATTTCTTCCAAAACCAGACGCCGGCAATCACGGCAACAATCAAAATGAAAACTACGATAATTCGTTTCACGGTTTTTTCTCCTTCAATGCCGGCGGACGTTGTGGCTGCTCGATCAAAAGCGACTTCATGGAATCAATGGGGCGTTGCAAGGCGTCTTCCAGCGCGCCACGGGCTTGTTGTAACTTCACCCGACCGTCCAATTGCACCAATTCACTCACATTCATTTCGACCTGGGAATTGAGCAAATCCAACGGGCTGGCCGCCCCAACCTTTAATTGGCCCTCGACAGCTTCATATTGTTTTTTCTGTGCCGCGGCGAGTAACTCCAATGCGGACAGATTGTCTCGCGTGACCCGATAAGCCGCCAACGCGCGATCAATCTCAGTAAGGACTTTGGCTTGCAACGCATAGAAACGCGCGGCGAATTCAGCCCTTCGCCCTTCGGCTTCAGCAATCGGCCCCTGATTTTGATTCAACACCGGCAGTTCGGCCGTCAGCGACAACGAGATTTTGTGTTCACCGAGGTCGTATTGATAAGCAGGGCCGAGATGGATATCAGGATATTGTTTGGCAATTTCGAGTTGCAGCGCGGATTGGCTGGCGGCGTAATCCGCCAGTGCACCCAAAATATCGGCACGCCCCAGCAACGCCTGATGCCGCGCTTCCGCTGACGTTAAATCCGAATCCGTCGGAGGGAGCGTGGAAAGCTCATAATTCAAATCGACGCCTTCCAAAGCGGCTACTGAAATACCCAGGGCATCAGCAACCCGGACACGCGCATCAGCGCTTAGCCGCCGCGCATCGGCCAGGTCGAGTTGAATTTTTCCCTGACTGATGACCACCAGGGTAAGTTCCGAGCTTGAAATCGCGCCAGCTTGCAATTGTTGTTCGAGCGACTTGACGATTTGTTCCTGCACGGACAACTGCTTTTGTAAAAGCGCTTCCCGCCGCCGGGTGGCGGTATAATCAATCAAGCTCGTACGCAGATTACTGCGGACCTGCCAGGCCATCGTGGCAATGTTGAGGCGCGCGGATTCGGAAAGATGCTCCGCATGCGCCTTGCGATAACCGCGCTTGCCCATGGTTTCAACCGGAAGATCAAAGCTTATGGCAGGAAACCAGGGAGATGTCACTCCAGTCGCACTGGGAGCATATCCCGGTGCGGCGCTAATGATTGGGTTGGGGCGGGCAGCCGCCGTTATGTTGCCGCCCAGAGCCACGTTCCATTGCGCCCGCGCGACATCCAGGCTGGGATGATAATAAAGCGCCGCGAGCGTGAGTGTCTCGAAATCCCATGCTTTGGGGGGCCACGATGTGAATTGTCGCTGAAGATTTTTGTCGAGAAATTGCCGGAAGGCGGGGTTGTCCAACCTGCGCGTTTCAAGGTTCGCAGCAGTTTCTGCTGGTGAAACAGGGCGCGGCTGGAAACGGGCACAACCCGCCAACCCTAAAATTAACATGATGACCAAACAACGGCTCAAGCAGGTTAACTCAATGGGAACTGCCCGCTGAATGCAAGCTTTGGAAAATTACAATGTTTTAACCGTCTTCTCATTTTCCCCTGAAAACCAAAATCCTCTGTCTCCTGACGAAACAGAGGACTTAAAGATAAATGAAAATTAAAGCGTTATGCCAACCATAGACAAAAGCCCGCAATGGCGATAGCCGCTCCTGCCAACCGAATTGCGGGGATCGGGAAGCGCTTCTGCGCCAGCAAGCCCAGCGCAAGCCCACAAGCGTGCAAAGCAATTGTGGCCAGCACGAACCCGAACCCAAAAGAGACACCCGACGCTGCCTTCGGAAGTTCTGCGCCATGCGCGTGGCCATGGAACACGGCAAATAGCCCCACCACAGCCATGCTCACGACCAGAGGCAATCTGGCACCGGTGGCAATCAAGATTCCCAATACCAATACAGAAGCAATAATGCCCGTTTCCACCATGGGCACTTGAACTCCAGCCATACCCAGCACGCCGCCCACTGCCATTAAACTGACAAATGATGCTGGAACCAGCCAAATGGCGCGACCGCCCAATTGCATGGCCCACAAACCCACCGCGACCATCGCCAAAATATGGTCAAGACCGTGAATAGGATGATTAAGACCGCTCGCAAAGCCATTGCTCTGGCCAGGCAGATGATGCGCTTGGGCCAAAACCGGCGTCAGGGCGAACAAAGCCAATAACCATTTTAATTTCGATGAGTTGCGAATCTGAGTTTTCATATAAAGCTGATTTAAAATTTCTACCGGGTTCCCATGCCTACGCTCTGCACCGTCTGGAACAGTTTACCCTCGGTCTTGATGCTCGGCGCAATGATAATCTCCGTCTCCTGAAACTGACGTATACTTGCCGCACCCACATTGCCCATGCAAGTAGTAATAGCCCCCACCAGATTTTGCGAACCGTCATCCACCGTCGCGGGACCAAAAAGAATCTGCTTCAGCGAACCGGTGATACCAACCTTGATGCGGGTGCCGCGTGGCAGGTTGGCGTGTGGCGTGGCCATGCCCCAATGATTCCCCTGACCGGGCGCTTCCTTGGCCCGCGCAAACGCGCTGCCGACCATGACCGCATCAGAGCCGCAAGCCAATGCCTTGCAAACATCCCCGCCCTTGCTCATGCCGCCGTCAGTAATAATGGGAACATAGCGACCGGTCTTTTTGAAATGCATGTCGCGAGCGGCGGCGCAATCGACCGTGGCGGTCACCTGCGGCACACCCAATCCCAGAACACCACGACTCGTGCAAGCCGCCCCGGGTCCGACGCCAATCAATACCCCAGCGACACCGCAACCCATCAATTCCAGGGTCACGCTGTAAGTCACTGCATTGCCGATGATGACTGGAATATTCAGTCCTTTGATAAACGATTCCAACTCAAGTGACTTATATTCCGTGGAAATATGCCGCACGGTGGAAACGGTGGACTGAATTACAAAAATATCGGCCCCTGCTTCTTGCGCGATGGCCGCAAAACGTTCCGCCTTTTGTGGAATGGAACTTACCGCGGCCAAAACACCCGCTTTTTTCAACTCCTCGACACGACGGCCAATTAGTTCTTCTTTGATGGGCTCCAGATAAAGCTTTTGGATCAGAGTCGTAACCTCATCCTTATCTGCCTTGACGACTTTTTCCAGCACTTCGGAAGGATTCTCGTAACGGGTCTGCACCCCTTCGAGATTGATGACTCCCAATCCGCCGAGCTTGCCCATCTCGATGCAAAACTTCACGTCGGTCACGCCGTCCATGGCGCTGGCGATGATGGGAATCTTCAACTTGATTTGGCTCCCATCCCTGCGGGGGATTTGAAAACTCGTGTCCACCTCGTTCGGGTTGATGGTCACTTCGCCCGGCACCAGGGCAATTTCATCAAACCCGTAGGTCACCCGGGCTTTTCGATTTCGGCCAATCCACATTCCCATAAAGTCTTTCTGCTATTTATTTATTAATTGTAGCGAAGATCATCTCCGCATTGGTTTAAAATTTGGCGGCAATTTAAAAACATCGCAACCTGATATTAAAATTGTATCGCGTCATTCAGCCTGCCGCATTGCGAACAACGCGAACGGTCCACATCCACGTCGTCAGTATAAACCAGACCGCAATTCTTGCAGCGGAAAATGCGATCTTCGGCTGACGAAGGACCAAAGCTCTTGCGTCGTAGCTCAGAATATATGGCGAGGCCGGAAAGCCCGGCAAGAAAAGAAACCACATAAGCCAATATGAGCGCTTCCATGGACATAATTTATGGAGTTCCCCCGACGGAATTCGTGGATGCCGTTGCCACCGTATACCATTTGAACACGAGCCTGCCCCAGATCAAATCTGTTGACTGAGACTGCTGCTTGATCTCGTGCTTACGGAGGGGTTGAAATTGGGCTGATTTGGCGAGGTTATACGCATAAGCATCAGCTTCTTTTGAACCACTCCGGGCGAGCATCTCAACCGAAAACACTTTGCCGTCCGGCTCTACTGCAATCTGGACGACGCTGTTCATCAGGACTTCGTTGGTGGGCCAGGAATTCAGTGCAAAATTCGAAACCAACGGCCGACTGGCCAATTCGCCTTCCAACCAAAACTTTGATTGGTCGGTCGCAAAACCAGGAAAAAAATCTTCAGTTTCGACCTTGGGCTCCTGTCTGGCTCCCGCTTCAAACCTGGCTGCGGGGTTCGACTGGACAAATTCGCCAAATGTTCTCCCCAGTTGTTTTAGAGGAAGCTCCAGCATGTTCGTCGGTCCCGTCCAGTCGGACACATCGTAATCCATTTGTGGAACAGTCAGCCAGGCGGGGCCGGAAAAACCATGGCGATTGGCCAGCACAAACAAAGTGGGACTGCTAAAACCGGGTATTTCCGCCATTTGCCTGGGCGCAAAGAACATGGTAATTCCCTCTTCAATAGGGCGTAAGACTTTTCGCTCGCGTTCCCCCAGCCAAAAAATAAGGCCGACTTGCAGGATGAAAAGAAAAACCACCACTCCCCACCACTGGCGATGGGGCCAGGCTCGTGGTTGAATGGAATCGGAAGTCATGGGATGACAGGGCCAGCTTGTTTGTCGAAGGGCCGGGGAAGCGTTTCCATCCACGCATTCGTGATGCCCGCCCCGCGAGCCAACTCCGCGAGATACACGCAGGTTTGATATTGAACGGCCCGGTCCGCCTGTAATACCAAGGTTAGAGGTTGAGGGGATTTTTGCACTGCCGCTGTCAAACGCTTCTTCAATTCATCTTCCTGGATGATTTGATTTTCAAAGTAAAGCTGGCCGTTGGTGCCCATCGCCACGGCGACAATTGGGCCGTCCACCCCTGCCAGATCGGATGAAGCCACCGGAAGTTCCAGACGCACGCCGGGCGTATAAACCAACGAAGCCACCAACAGGAACATGATCAACAGAAAAAACACCCCCGCAAAAGGTGCCACGTCGAGCTGCCCCCGAAAAATCTTGGCATTGCGCGGGAATTTCATCGTCCTTTGTTATTCGGTAGTTCCGTGACGATGTTTACGATTTCAGTGGCCGCTTTTTCCATGTCGAGGACGATGGCATTGACCCGGCTCACAAGGTAATTATATCCCGCATGGCAAATGATCGAAACGGCCAGCCCGGCAGCCATGCAAGCCATTGCCTGCCAGATTCCTGGTGAAAGTTGTTCCACGTTTGCATGCAACCCCTTGCCATCGATCTTCTTAAATACATCAATAAACCCAAGCACGGTTCCCAGCAAACCCAGCAATGGCGCAAGCTGCGCCAGCGTGGCCAGCAAATTTAGCTTTTCTTCCAGCCGTGGAACTTCGGCTAAACCAGTCTCCTCCAATGATTCCCGCACGCGCTCCCGTCCATAATCGCGGTTCAAGATGGCCGTCTTGACCAACCGCGCTACCGGACCGGGCGTGGCATCGCAAATGGATATGGCTTCCACCACGTTGTCGCGCTTCAAGACAGTGCGCACACCATTAAGAAATTCGGAGGAGTTGATCTGGGCGCGATGGCAGTGCAGTACCCGCTCGATAAACACAGCGATGGCAACCGCGCTGGTAAATAAAATAAACCAGAGCATCACCCCGCCTTTGGACAACAAAGTCGGCAACATGCCTTAGTTATAAAGTCTGATGTTCAGCGTTGGAAGTTCAAAAGTGAATTCTTCCGCCTGAGATTTCACATTGACCAGCCTGCCATGTGATGAAAGGGTAACTAATTAAGAATGAATGATATCGGCGCACCAGACTCGCATCATCTGAACGCGGCCCAAGGCTGGTTGGAACTGGGCAATCACTCGGAAGCGAATGAGGAGCTTGCGAAAATTTCGGCTTCGCTGGGCGATCATCCCGAGGTTCTGGAAGTTCGCTGGGCTATTCATGCTGCCGGAAAATGCTGGCCGACCTGTGTGGAAGTGGCAGAAGCATTGGTCAAGGTCGCCCCCGATTATCTCCTCGGCTGGATTCATCGTTCCTATGCGTTGCATGAATTAAAACGCACCCAGGAAGCATTCGATTTATTACTCCCCTCCACCAGCCTTTTCCCGGAGGAACCGTTAATCCGATACAACCTTGCCTGCTACAGTTGCCAGCTTGGAAAACCCAAGGAAGCGCTGGATTGGCTCGAAAAAGCCCTCGCTCTAGGCGACTATAAACAATTCAGGCTCATGGCCCTTGAAGATCCGGATTTGCAACCATTGAAAGCAGAGATTTTGAAACTCGCCAAGTCATCCCAGCGATAGAGCAAGTCGAATTGTTAATTCTGCGTAATCGGCACTTCAGCCGAGAAAAAATTTCTGAGCCTCTGTCGGGTTCCCTCATCAACGGTTTTGGGAAAATAAAATCGCTTTGACCAATACCTGATGGTGACATCTTTCAAATCCAGTTCCTTGATGAACCATGCAATTCGCGTACGATAGGGAGCCAGCATTCCCGTAATCCTCACTTCGCCACTCTGTGATACAGTGATTTTACTGTCAGGAAAAAGATAGGCCAGCATTTCCAGACTCTACTCAACATGCTCCTGAAGTTTCCAGTGAATTTCGGATACCATTTACTTGGCAATTACCAGCGGCATGTCCACAAGATGTTCCGAAAGAAACCAAACCTGGAGTTCGTTAGTCCGTAGCACCTGACTGACCAACAAATCATTGGTGCCATCATCCTCCAGTTCGGCGGCTTGCCGGGCAGAAGAGCGGACTTCCTGGATGATCGTCTCGTGCGCTTCGAGCAACCGGGAAATTTGTACCGGCACTTCCTCCCGTCCCCGTGGCGGACGGTTGATCAGCGTGACCTCGGCAACATCATGCGCCATGGCAATACTGATGCCGCCCAGCACTTGGATGCGCTCGGCAATTTCATCCACCAATTCAATCTGCTCGGTATAATGCTTATCATAGAGGAGATGGAGTTGGTAGAAAGTTGGCCCACTGACCTGCCAATGGCTTTTCTTATACAAGTCACGCAATGTCATCGTGTCAGCGAGGATTTGGTTGAGTTGCTGGACAACTTCCTCGCGCGTTTCCACTGACAGCCCGAGTGGCAGTTCGGCGGTCACGGTGTCATACGACTGTGTTTCCTTGGCACGCTGATGCAACGCTGGCTGGGAACGATCGAGGTTTAGATCGGCTGTGTGCCGGTGGTTTTGCTTTCTGGTCTTCATAATGAATTCTTTTTGTGCAAGTTTTGGTCGATTCGTAAAAACGCTCCTAACCAAAACCTTCCTTCCAGCTACTCTGCCTGTCAAACGCGCACCAAATCCGAGCCATCCAATACCCTCTCCAACTCCATATTATGCACTTAACTACTGAGCGCACCCGTGCCCCTACTCCGTCGCCCCTACTCGTCTTCGGACTGCCCTTCCCGAATTCGTATCTACTCGTACAAGCTCATACCAGTTCCAACTCGCTCCGTAGCAGCCGACGTCAGGAGGCTCTAACTTTTCTTCCGCCCTTTTTGAGCCCTATGCGCCCTTTCGCGGCTAATTCATTTTCCGACTTCCGTCTGAACTCATATCTACTCGCAATAGCTCGGATCGCTCTGGGGAGCGCGCCGTTTAACGGCACTTCAATGCTATTCCATCGGCGTGGCGGAAACAGTCCCAACCTGATGGAAATTCTCCTTGGCCTCTTCTGTTTACAACTCACACCTACTCGTACCAGGTCGCACCAGCTCACATCAGTTCCGAATTGTTCAAATTTCCGTTCTCAGTCCCCTGCCCTCCGACTTCTGGCCCTCGACTCTCTCGACTCAGGTTAAGAATTTTTATCTCTCTTTAACTCTGCTTAAGTCTCCTTAACTCTCCTTTTCACTCGATAGTACCATAAACGTATTAATTTGATCGTTCTCGTCCTCCGCCTCGTCGTCGTCCTCGCAACTGGAAACGCCTGTCCCGCGAACTGCGGCGATAAGTTTCCACCATTCCGAATTCTGGCCCCCGACTTCCAACTTCAGTTTTTGCTGGCTCTCGACCTTGGACTCTCGTCTCTCGACCACCGTTCGGAGTCCCACTTTATTTTTTAACCGCAATTAACCGTAATTATCGCGGACTAACCGTAATTCTTAGACTCCGAGCGCCTCCCGTTCGGAGTTCCGCCTTCAGGCGGCTTTCGGCTCATCACTCGTCACCAGCCACTTTTCACTGCAAATTGTCAAAGATCATCGGCCCGGCGCAGAAGCGCCAGCCAACAGGACTTCTTACCAGTCCCGCGCAATCTTAATAACATATGTTATACACTCAGTCAAGCCCTTTTCTCGCCGCGCCGGATTCTCAACCAACCGGCCGCAGTGCCGCATCTCCCGCCCCCGAACGTGGCCCACCCCGGTTTGGGCGCCGCCTGGCCGCTAACTTTGGCCTTTGAATTTTGAAACCCAAACTGTTATTTCTTGCCCATGGAAAAACCTGACCAGCTCCGTGAATTGTTCCGCATGCAACAGGCGCTCAACCAGCGCATCGGCGTCAACACCGACAGCATGACCGAAGAGGAAAAGACCAAATGGATCCTCAATTATTGTCGTGCGATGTCCCAGGAGATGGCCGAACTCACCGACAGCGTCCCCTGGAAATGGTGGGCCAAATATCAAAAGTTTGACGAACAAAACGCGCGCGTGGAAGTCGTGGATCTATTTCATTTCCTTATTAGCATGGCGCAGGTCCTCGGCATGAGCGCCGACGACGTCTTCAACGCCTACATCAAAAAGAACGAAGTCAATTTCAAGCGCCAGGATTCCGGTTATACCCAAAAAGATCACGACGACTCCAAGCACATTTGATGAGGCCCTGGCAGGATGTTGAAAACACCCGCAGGCCGCGTTGCCCCCGCTAAACCGTCCTGCTCAGCGCGACCGCACATTTCAAAGGGGACCACGTGCGCCCTCGCACGTCGTGTTTGGCGCCCCCGTCAAACATACTCCCCTGCCCATCTCACCAGCACCTCCTGCCCAACCCAAAACCTTCTTCCCGCCCTTTTCATTAACACCGCGGCTTCAGCCCGGTGACCCGCCCCGCCAGCCAGAAACCCCAACTGTTTCCAACAGTTTTCGCGCCCGGACCGTCGGTCGGAGCGCGGACCTTCAGGCCGCTTCAACGTACAACAGTATGCACCGCTCCACTGAAACACGTTGACCGCCAGCAAACCCACGCCCCCGTAAAGCGGGCCGTCCCGGCCGCAGCAATGTGAAACCACCGTGCCCCTCCTTCGCGCACGCGATCCGCAACCCCCCTCCAACTTGACAACCTTTGACCTGATAACCTTCCCCTCCCTCCTTCGCCCTGCTCCAGCAAACAATTAGCGCCCCTTCGCTCAATTCGCGGATACAACTTCCAAAAGGGAGCACATCTAACCGGGTGATTCCTGCGCGCATCATTGAATGTTACAATGTGTGGCACCCTTGGAAAAACGACAAAAGTTTATAATTCCACAAATTATTCCGCCCCGCCATAGTGAGTGCAGTTATGAACCTAACGCCATCCACCGGTTCGAAGTTGGGTGATAAAATGGGCATGGGCTGTTTGGCATTGTTCGCCCTGCCCTTTGCTGGCATTGGGATTTTCACCGCTTACAAGGCGATTGAAAGCTTCCTCCAAGGCAAAATAAAGGACGGCCTTTTCTTCGTCCTTTTTGCCGTCATGTTCGGCGGTGTTGGTTTTGCCCTGCTCATCGGAATCTTCCGTGGTTCCAAATCACAAAAGCGCACCAATGCTCTTCAGTTAGCCCACCCCGACGAACCCTGGCTATGGCGTGAAGACTGGGCCAGTGGCCGGATTGCTTCCTCCAACAAAACTACCATGTTGTTCGCATGGGGCTTCGCCGCCTTTTGGAACATCGTTTCCAGCAGCGTTTTCTTTGCTATTCCAAAGGAAATCACCAAAGGCAATTATGTAATGTTGCTTGCACTCCTCTTTCCCCTGGTTGGAATTGGGCTGCTCACCTGGGCAATTCGCACCACCATTCGTTGGAAAAAATTCGGCCAATCCTGGTTCAAACTGCTCAACAATCCCGGCGCAATTGGTGGCCAACTCACCGGAGCCATCGAAACATCCGTCAAACTTCATCCGAAAGCCGGTTTTAAACTCCACCTCCGCTGCATTCATCGCGATTCCAGTGGTGAAAATACGACCGAGCATATCTTGTGGGAGGACGAAAAAACCATTGTAAAAGACCTGCTCGATGCCCCACAACGCTCCGGCATTCCCGTCTTCTTCCAAATTCCCGCGGATTGCTCGCCTACTGATGAAACAATATCCAACCATAAAACCATTTGGCGACTCGAAGTTCGCGCGAAAGTGGATGGACGGGATTACTTCGCCCAATTCGAAGTGCCTGTTTTCAAAACGGCTTCGACAGCTTCCATCTCGGTAGTTGATCCAACTCTTTCTTTTCAGGCTCCGACTGAACCTTATCAACGTCCCGCCAATTCCCGCATTCAAATCCATACACTTCCCAATGGCGGCACTGAATTTTATTTCCCTGCCGGTCGCAATATTGGCCCGGCTATTTTCCTGTTCTGCTTTCTCGCCATTTGGAATGCCAGCATCTGGTTCATGATGACCCTGCATGCGCCGATCCTGTTCCCGATCGTGTTTGGAATTTTTGATCTCATCCTTTTGCTCGTGTTCGCGGGGATGCTCTTCAAATCCAGCCGCATTACCCTTGATACTTTGGGATTACATGCCCAACAAAACTGGACACTCTTTAACACGAACCGGCGATTCGCTCCCGACAATATCAAGTTTATTACAATCAAAATTGGCATGACGAGCAGTCAAATCACCTACTACGATCTTCAGCTCATCACCAGGCAGAATCCCAACCCTCGTTTTGCCAATGCTGCCAAACAAAAGAACAATCCCGAATGGGGTTGCACTTTCACCCTCGCCTCTTCCATCAGGGACAAAAAGGAAGCCGAATGGCTCGCCGCCGAAATGCTCCGCCTGCTCAAGCTGGACAATTCACGGGCGAACGGCCAAGGCATCGAAGTTGGCTAAGAACCTATCCCGGTAGGAGGCGAGGTAAGGTCGTGGTGCCCAAATCCCGGAGCGCGGGCGTCCCCGTCCGCAGCAACGCTAAACCGGCAGGATTCTTAGGCCCTTCCAGACTTTAAAACAACCTGGACCATGCCTGGTGCAGCTTTTCCGATTTGGGCAACACGCCCGTGACGAGACTCTGACTTTTCTCTCACCATCAGGCCTCCCATTGCTCAGGCAACCTCTACTGAGATGGGCTCTAAGCATTGAAAAGATTTTTCTCACGGCTCGTTTTCAAGCCATTTTTCATAGGGAAATCCTGCTGGACGAACCGAATCCCGTCCGGCAAGCTCCAGCTATCGCCTTTTGAGGCAACATATGTTTCAATACCCGAACCGTCGGTTGTGTATTAATTGTTAGCAGTCATCCCACATCGCATGAAAACTACTCGCACATTTGTTTTGATTGCCACGGTGTTTAGCGTCGGTTTGACCGCTGCATGGTGGTGTTCGGCACAGTCCAGCACTCCCGCCAAGAAGCCGGTCACCGGTGACAGCAATCCCGCGCTCGACCGACTGACCGCGCTGGTTTCTTACCTGGAAGCCAGCAAGCAGACCAACGCCCTGAAGCTGTTCAACGAGTATTCCAGTACCTCTATTGCACTACAGCACGCTGCCGACATGGGTGCGACGCTGCACATTCTCAAGGCGCTTCGCGAGGGACGTACTACAAATGCGATAGAATTGTTGGAAGGCAGGCTCGACACAGATATCATCGGACTTGCTGCCAGTTTCAAAGAGATGCCCGAGGCACAGCAAGAGTGGTTGGGCCTTCACTCGCTCTCCGAGGCTCGGTGGTATCGAGACAAGTATCCACACAAGCATCGTTACCAGAATGTCGACGATGGCGTGGCACAGGCATTTGAACTTTTACCCAAGAAGAGTGAAAAGTGATATGACCGCTAACCTATATTGGGGCGTTAGGCGGCATGGTGACCAACGCACAAGTTGACGATGCTGTGATTGCGTTTCTCGCGACCACCAACGGTCGTTGGAGAAAGGTTGCAATGGTTTTTGTGAGAGTTACAGAAGTTCTGGGCGCAGAGTTTCCCGAGGGGCAGGTCGGGCATGAGTTGTTTGACAGACGCATTGAGGCATTAGTGAGCGATAGACGATTGGTTGCCCAAGGTGACATCACCTTATGGAGACACAGCGAAGTGAGATTACCATGATTTTGCCGCCTGACCATGCTGCTTTGGGCCCGGCCATCGCGTTTAGCCAACGCAAGGAAATCCCGCTGGACGAACCGCATCCCGTCCGGCAACCTCCCACCACCGCCTTTGAGGCACCCAAGTTTCAATACACGAATCACAGGTCTTACAGTGGTTGTTAAAGGTATTCGAACACATAAATTATGAAGCCCATATATATCATTCCCATGTTGGCAGTTTTTTTCGCTTTATTCATAGCATACGGGGCTGACAGCCGACTTGGTGTAAAGACGAAGCGCGAGCCTGAACATATGTTCATTGCCAATACGTACATTGCCGGAGATGGTCCGAACGAGTGGTTTTCAGCTTTGCAATTGGGCCGTATCGCGAGAAGGTATGTCGAGGAGAAGAAAGTAGATTTCCGATTTGAAGGGGCCGAGATGAGCGTTTGGGTCAAGACCAAGGGAGGTAAGGTGTTGGCCGATTTTTCTTGGTCGTCGGGTATGGGCAAGCCCTCGCTGCAAGTCGAGATCGGACGAGATGGAAAGCCCATAAGTTATTCGATTGGTAAAATCGGAGAGTAAACATGGCATGTCGGGTTTCTCAGTGACGCATGGCAGAAATGAAGTGACAGGTTGGGGGGCGGTTATATTTATTTTCGGGCAAGAAAGGAAATCCGTTTATGCCCACATTTGATCCAACCAAACCGGCGAATAATGCTCCGGTGAGTTTCGCCTGGTTGCGGGCTTTGCCGTCCCGGTAAAATAATCAACTCTGGATGGAAAACGCCTGGTTGTTTGTGGCTATTGCCCATGAAAGGACGAATACAAGGGAATAGCCTGCTCAAGCTGGACAACTCCCCCGCCTCGCCTACTATCAAATAGTGACGCGTCTATTTTGCCTGAGTAACCAATGAAAAAGAAATCGTCAGTTCCAACTGTCCGTTCCCAACCCGCGCCTGCTGCCTGGCGCAAGGATATCGAAGCCATGCTCATCAGCGACAAGCAGCTCGCCCGCCGCATTGAGGAAATGTCGGTTCAAATTGAAAAGGATTTTAAAGGCCGTGAAATGGTGGTCGTCTCGCTTCTCAACGGCACCGTTCTTTTTCTGGCGGACCTTATCCGCCATCTCTCACTCCCCCTGCGGCTCGATTTCATCGGCGTTTCCAGCTATGGGCATGGCACCGAATCGGGCGATTTGGTTTTCACCAAGGAACTCCGCCTGGATGTGCGCGGTCGTGACGTGCTGTTGGTGGATGATATTCTCGACACGGGCCGGACCATTCACCGGGTATTGGCCAAGCTGCGCGCCTTGAAACCGCGCCGTATCAAGACCTGCGTGTTGCTGGACAAAAAAGCCCGCCGGGTTGAAAAGGTGCAGGCGGACTATGTCGGTTTTGATATTCCTGATTTCTTTGTCGTGGGCTATGGCCTCGATTTCGCGGAACGCTATCGCAACCTTCCTTTTGTCGGCGTGCTGCATCCGCAGATTTATAAAATGAACGCGCGCAAAGGCACCAAGTCCCCTTATCGAAAAAAGCTTAAATAGAAATCGAGCGTATCAACTCAAGTCATCATGCGCGTTTCCGTTCATTTTTATTCTTATTTCAAGGAACTCACCGGCTGCGCCGAAACTGCGGAAACCCTTCCGGAAGGCAGCACGATCAACGACCTCCTGAAGCTGCTCATTGCGAGATTTCCCAAACTCGGCGCCATGCAAAATTCCACACTCATCGCTGTCGGTGTGGAATATCAGGGCCGCAGTTATGTGCTCAAGGAAGGTGAAGAAGTTTCACTTTTCCCGCCAGTGCAAGGTGGCTAATCTCGAAACTGAAAAATGAAACGCCAACTCACCATCAATACTGATCCGATTGACGAAGCGGCTTTGGTGCCCCAACGCGTGATGTCCAGCGGGATGGGTGCAGCCGTCTATTTCACCGGCGTGGTGCGGGGGATGGAAGAGAGCGAAGAAATTCAGGGCATTGAATATGAAGCCTTCCAAAAAATGGTGGATCACCAGTTCAATCTCCTGTTCGACGAAATGGAAAAGCGCTGGCCCTTGGAATCAGTGCGGCTGGTTCACCGGCTTGGCTGGGTCAAAGTGAATGAACCCTCGCTCTGGGTGGAAATCATCGCACCGCATCGCGGTGAAGCTTTTGCTGCGTGTCGCTGGCTCATTGACGAGATGAAACGTGTTGTGCCCATCTGGAAAAAACCCGTTTCTGAAGAGGGAAACACCCCAATCAAAGAAGCTTGAGTTTGATCCCTGAAACTGGGAGAGTCCGATTTATCAGGATGAAACGCATAACCACATTCTCTCTTTGCCTGCTCTTCTCCCTTCTTTTTTCTGCGACTAGCCAGGCGCAAAATTACGACATCTCATGGTATTCCATTGATGGCGGTGGCGGCACCAGCACGGGCGGGGTTTATTCCATCAGCGGCACCATTGGCCAGCCGGATGCCGGCAAACTCACGGGCGGCACCTATACCATTGATGGCGGTTTTTGGGGAATCATCGCGGCCGTCCAGACTCCCGGCGCACCATTGCTGACCATTACTCCTGCCGGACCCAGCGTGATTATTTCATGGCCCGCTTCGGTCACCGGCTTCACGTTGCAACAAGATGCTGACTTGAACACCCCCAACGCCTGGTCGACTGTTGCCACCTCAGTCGTGGTTACCAATGGACTTAACACAGTCACCGTGCCTGCCACCTTCGGCAACAAATTCTTCCGCCTTAAATATCCTTAAACATCCATTGAATGCGTTTTCAACGCACTCAATGGATCAGTCTGGCTTGGTCTAAATCGACTCAAAAGAGGCTTCTTCGGCCTTGGCTTCGCGCAGCCACTTTAACCGTGGCTCAACGCCTTCAACCTGACCGTCGCCGCCCAGACGAAAATACTCGTCGTGCCCTCCGAGTTCTTTGTACTCCTGCCACGCCTCTAGTGACTCGAACATTGACCGGTTGGGCTTCCCATCGTTGCTCGGAAAGTTCTTAAGGAATTCATCCAAAACCGCTTTGCCTTTCGCAGTCTCAATCCGTGCTTCCCAGAAAAGCCGCATCCGGTCGTTTATATCAAGGGTTCGAAAGTTAGGATTTTTTCGTGCTAGGAGGGCATCGCCGTTGGCATCATCATAAGCTTTGATGTTCAGTCGTAGCCCGTTGAGCGATTTCCAGTCAGTCGGTATCTTGGTTACTCCCATGTCCCTGGCAAGTTGATCCAATCGCGCGCCTTCCTCTGGTGAAAATTCACGGCGTCTTTTGACCTCCTCATCCAATTTGTTAGACAAGGCATAAAGGGAAAGACCTTCAGGCTTGAAGCTGAGTTGATTCGCCCCGCCCAGGTCGGCAATCATTTTCTCCACCTTCTTCCGGAATGCGGGATTTTCTATTTTACCCTTCCAGACTTTCAGGGCTTCCACCGCATTTCTATCCAGCCAGATTTGCCAACCCCGCTCACTGTACGAACGCTTGTTGGACGTCGTATTCCAGCCCAATGCGTGAAGCTCGTCCGCCATTTTGTCCAGGGCAGGCCGATCCATCCCATCCAATTCCCGCCGCGCCCCGCCGCGCGCCTTGGCCCCGGCAATGGCCCTTTCAAAGCCTGCTTCCATTTTGTCATCGCTCGGGTCGAAAATATCCTCCAGGTTGACCGACAGCGCATTGAAGAGCTCGGTCACTGTCAGTTCTTTTGCGGCCCGTTTTAGGAATTGAATGGCTCGCTTCTGTAGCTTGAAGCTTTCCGGACCGACCAGGCCGTCCACATTCTGCCCGGGATGCCCCGCCTTCATGGTTTGCAGCGATGCCTCCAAGGCCCTGATCATCGCATCCGGGTCAATCAAATCCAGTTTCTGCAACATCTCAGGCGACAGCTTTTCATTTTTTCCCGGCATCTTTTCAATCACATTGTGACTGGACCCAAGGGTGATTCGCCGGAACATGAGCGCTTCCCGCGTGGGCAAAATCAACCCGTGATCAATCGGTATTAATGAGTTTACTTTCCTCCCCTGCTCATCGGTTTTACTGCTGAGCATGACGTTTCCGGAATGACGATCCAAATTCAACGTCATCAGATCCATCAACGCCACCTTGTGGCATTCCTCCGTCGGAATTTCCCGGTAGATGTTGGGATTAGTCCGGGCTTCGACCTGCCGCAATTCACCTTCGATCTGCCCGTCGGTTTTTGCAAAGTGCTGCAAGGAACCAAGGCGTTGCGCTTGTTTTTTGGAGTCAATTTCCCCCTCCCGATCCGGCAGCATGTTGTTATCGACCATCACCAAATGCGTTTCCGACACTCCCAAATTGAGGCCCGTCGTGGCGAGCACTGCATCACTGAAGGCCTTGCCCAAAACTTCGCGCGGCGCGGAACCGCCTTGGGGAATTCCTTCGAAGAGCGGTTCGGAATCGATGGGCTTGAAGATAAATTTCCGCTTCTGTTTGATATCTTCCGGCTTGTCCCCCCAAACCGTTTTTTCCAACCACCAGGAACCGCTGACCCCGGCGCTTTCATTGGGCGTGGCTGTCTTATCGCCTTCCTCGAACAAGAGTTTGGCATAGACTTCGGCAGCCTTTTGCTCTGTTTGCACGTCCCAAGGCAACCCACCCAAATTGGTGATCTGTTCCGCCAGACGCCAATGTGAAATGGATTTTAAAGTCGTCTCACAGATCGAACGCTTGCGCATGCTTTCCTTTTGCTTGCGCTGCTTGTCGTTGAGATCGTCGCTATAATAATGCTGCAGATAGGCATTGGCAGCGGCTTCGAGTTCATCGAGGGCCTGGTTCATGCCAGCGCGGTTGGGTTTTCCCTTTGCCTCTTCCACCACCTTCAATGCCTCCAGGAAAGCCTTGAACTGTTTGCCGGCTTTCAGGTCCTCCTTGCCGATTTGTTTGGCCGTGCCGCTGTTGAAATAGCTGCGCTGCACCGCACCCGACACTTCCGTCAAACGGCCATGGCGTTGGGTCTGTTTCCTGGCTCTTGCCTGCGCAAACTTTTCCTTGTTGGCAACCAGCGCTTTCAAACGTTCCAAAACTTCAGTCGCCTTGGCAAAGTCATGTCGCGCGGCAAGCTGACCTGCTTCCGTATAAAGCTTGCGCATCTCCTCATCGCCGTTGTGGTACAGCGACACGGTTTCACGATATTCTTTCTCGAAAGCTTCTTTTTGCGCCTTGCCATCCACGTTGGGAACGTTCCCCGAAACTTTGGGTGTAACTCCGGGTGGCGGAGTGGTTGGTCGTGGCGGGGGCGTTGTGCGCGGTGTCACTCCCGGGGGCGGAGTCGTTGGCCGCGGTGGCGGGGTGGAGGAAAACTTCGGCTGCGGCGTCGGTGGTAATGGCCGCGAAGACTTGGTTTGCGGCTGGGGATTCGGGTTAATTCCCGGAGGCGGATTAATTGGCCGTGGTGGTGGTGGATTAGGCGATTTGTTCGGTACCGGGGGTGGCGGGCTCGTGGGCGGCTGGGATGAAATTGGTTGATTGGAGGATTGCGAGCGTTTAGCCCCGATCCACGGTGTCGATGGCGGCGGACGTTGCGGCGGAGTGCTGGAAGGTATTGTGGTTTCCTCCTCCGAATTGCTCGTGGTGTCAGAATCCTCTTCCGGTTCGTTGTCTTGCTCCACCACTTCGGTATGAGCCTCCTCCGACTCGCCTGGACTCAACTGCTGCAGATCCCACGCCACGCTTTTGCAATTGTTCGTGTTGAACGCCAGCTTCATCCCGGTCTTCAACATTCCGGTGGGCGCATTCTTCGTGAAAAAAATAATTTCTTCGCCAACCCGTTTGCAAATCCCTTTGGCCTCCCGCACCCCTTTGACGGCTGTAGCGACGGCTTCATCCACCTGCGCTTTGGCGGCTGGTTTCGGCGTGACCAGCAAAACTTGTTTCTTGCCCATGATCAGTTGAAAATTAAACGGCTTATCGTGAACTTTGCTTAACGTCTGTTTCAAGTTATAGGGTGGCATGGATTATCCTTTCAAGAGGTCAGCGCAGAAAGGAATTGAGCGAGCAGGGCAAAAAATTTGCGAGCTGCGTACAACTTCCTCTACACACTGCGAATTATGCATTTTTTTAGAAACTGGAACTGATGTGTTTATTGAGAACCTGCCCTGAATCGTCAAGCGAATTTATCTCGACGCCGAATCGTTCCAGTCAGTTTTAATTAGCTTTGCCTTTTGCCAGCCGCTTTCCTACCTTCGGCCATGCAGTATAAGCTTCTCAGCCTGCTAGGCATGGTGGTCATCATCGCCACGGCCTGGGCACTCTCCAACAACCGCAAATTATTTCCCTGGCGCACCGTCCTTTCCGGACTCGCTTTGCAATTCGCTTTTGCGCTGTTCATCTTGAAAACGCCATGGGGCGCCAACGTCTTCAACTTTTTGCAACGGGGCGTTGATAAACTCGGGGTCTTTGCCACCGAAGGCGGAAAAATGGTTTTCGGCCCGCTGGCCGATGCCGCCCTGCTCACCGAAAAGTTTGGCGCGCAACATGCCTTGGTTTTTGCCGTCGCCATTTCTGCTACCCTTATTGTCATCTCCGCCCTTTCCAGTTTTTTCTATCATTACGGCATCCTGCAAAAAGTGGTGCATGCCATGGCTCTCGTGATGCAGAAGTTGATGAAAACCAGCGGAAGCGAAAGCCTGGCTGCGGCATCAAATATTTTTTTGGGCCAGACCGAAGCTGCCCTTCTCGTAAAACT
>JAQGPC010000149.1 GCA_028293285.1 Pedosphaera sp. | reverse complement strand
AAAAAGCGCCTGACCCGGAACATCGATCAAAAAGAAGCCAAGCTCAAGGAAACGAATAGCCCGCCGGCTAAAATCGAGATCAAGTAGAGCCTATTTCTTCCGGGAATAGTTCAATCGCTCCAACAGTTTGTTGTGGATGCCGCCGAACCCGCCGTTGCTAAAGACGCACACAATATCCCCACCCTCCGCGCCCTTGGCGACATGGTCCACGATGGCATCGGCATCCGGCAGATAGGCGGAGTTTTTTCCAGAATCCTTTAAATTCTGCATCAAGAGGGCTGGGTCGAGGCGCTCCTCCGGTTTGAGCAATTCCAACCGCGCCACCTGCGCAATTACCACCGCATCCGCCTCGGCAAACGCATCTGCCAATTCCTTCTGAAAAACATTCCGGCGCGTGGTATTGGTGCGCGGCTCGAAGATAGCCCAAATTTTCTGGCCTTTGAATTTGATTCGCAATGCCTTCAACGTTTCACGAATGGCTGTCGGATGATGTCCAAAATCATCCACCACCGTCACGCCCCCGCTTATCCCACGCACTTCCATGCGGCGCTTGACGCCTTTGAATGTATCGAAGGCGGATTGAATCTGATTGTTCTTTAATCCGCAATGGCGCGCTGCCGCCACCACTCCAAGGGCATTTCGCACATTCAATTCACCCAACAAATTGATCCGAAATTTGAAACTTGGTGTTTCGAACTCGGTTACAGTCGGAGCCAGCGTCAGATTATAAGCACGCCAGGCATTCGATTCGCCCAAACCAAACCGTTTGACGGGGCAATGAGTCACATCAATTAACGACGCCAGATTGGGATCATCTCCGTTGGCGAGCAACTGGCCGTTGCGCGGAATCAAATTGATGAATCGCTTGAACGCCGTCTGGATACTCTCCACATTTTCGAAAATATCGGCGTGATCAAACTCCAAGTTATTTATGATCGCCACTTCCGGCAGGTAATGAACGAACTTGCTGCGCTTGTCAAAAAACGCAGTGTCGTATTCATCGCCTTCGATGATGAACCATTCACTGTCGGTAAACCGCGCGCCCTGGCTGAAATTATTAGGAATGCCACCGATAAAATAACTGGGATTTAAACCATTATGCTCGAAAACCCAGGTCAGCAGCGAAGTGGTGGTGGTCTTGCCATGTGTGCCTGACACGACGATCGAACGCTTGCCCCGGATGAAAAATTCCTTCAGCAATTCGGGTAGCGAGCAATACCTGAGTTTTTTTTCCAGAACTGCTTCCGCCTCAGGATTACCACGCGAGATAGCGTTGCCAACCACTACCAGATCGGGCTTGTGCGCCAGGTTGTGCTCCGCGTAACCCGACATCACGTCGATTTTTTTCTCCGCCAAAAACGTGGACATGGGCGGATAAACATTTTGGTCGGAACCGGTGACAACGTAGCCTTTGTCACGCATGGCAGCAGCGGCGGACGCCATGCCCGTACCGCCAATTCCGATAAAGTGCACCGAACGAATACCTGCAAACATAAAAATTAATGATTCTGAAGTCTGGAATGCAGGAAAGCAGGAATCAAAAAACCGTCCAAGCTAAATTAATGAAATTTGCGGATTATTTTTCGATGAGCGGAAAATTTATTTCTTAACTGGGATGTTGAAATAATTTATCGCGCTTTTCCAGACTGCTTTAGTTCAAAATCGGCCACCAAAGGACGATGATCGGAAGCCTGCGTATCAGGCACCCATGCTTTCAACGGCTTCAGTCGGCCATCCTTTGAAATCCAGATAAAATCTATGCGGTCTTTTGGATGGTCGCTATAAAGCGTAGGGCCCGCTCCCTGCCCCACCAATTCCCAAGTGTCGTCCAAGGCTTCATGAACTGCATTATAAGTCCGGCTGCCCGGAGTATCATTGAAATCACCGCACAAAATGATGGGCAACCCCTCATATCGCTGCATAAACTTTTTAATTTCAGCGATATTCATCAGCCGCTCCGTATCATCCGGGCGATAGTCAATATGCGTCACCATGAACACCACCTTTTGCCCTTTAACATCCAGCACCAGTTGAATAATCCCCCGCTGCTCCTTTGGACGAATCATTTGATAATGCGAATTGGTGGACATCAAAATGGGAAATTTCGTCAATACTGCATTGCCATATTCTCCGCCTTGGAAATAAAAATTATTATTGAAATAGCCGGTCATGCCGGTGAGGGCTGCCAATTCGGCTGTCAAATCACGTCGATCTGTTCGTTCCACGCCCTTGTCCACTTCTTCCAAGGCCACAATGTCTGGGTTTTCGCGCTTGATCGCCTCAGCCGTCCGCAGCAGATCAATTTTATGGTCCATCCCGGCTCCGTGCTGGATATTATAGGTCATCACCCGCAAGGTTCGGGGCTGGCTTGGACGGGTCGCGCAACCGTTGAAAAGGACTATTAGAAGACCTGCCAGTGCGAGACGCCGGGCACACACCGAAGACAAGATAAGTAACTTGGACATGGCAAGAGACTTAATCAAAAATGAAACCAGTCAACGCAAAATATTGAGAAACAGGTCTTCAGAAACCATTTTTCTACCGGAATACTGGAAAAATCTGTTCATTCAACTGTCAAAATGACCTTGCGCAGTTCCCGCAAGACTGCTTCATTAGTGACGAGTGCGCTTATGGTGGAATTGGCAGACACGCTACTTTGAGGTGGTAGTGGGGTAACCCGTGCAGGTTCAAGTCCTGCTAAGCGCACCATTTTTCCTCAGGAAACTGAGAACTTTGGTGAGTCCCGCACAGATTCCGCACAATATCCCGCCGAATCTGAAGTTGAGAGTCAAAACGTGAAATTCCCAAAGAAGATTAAGTATCGAGGGCGCGTTCTGGCTAAGATCTACGGAAAGAGCAAGAACTACCCCTTTTATCGCGTTTCCTACAATACTGCTGGAAAACGACACCTCATTAGCTTTCGAACATATTCCGCAGCGAAGGCTGTGGCCGATAGCAAGGTCAAGGAGATCCACGAAGGCTCCCAAGCCGCCGCACTCACTGCCCCTCAGTCTCGAGATGCACTAGCCGCACTTGAGAGGCTACAGACCTATTACCAATCCACCGGACGAAGAATTTCCCTCTTAGAGCCCCTCCCAGTAGGTCCTTGAACACGCTCAGGTTCTGCTTGAGGTTGGGCTATGGGATTAATTGTTAAAGATGATAAATGGCGCATTCCCGATGAACTGTGGGCGGCGATGGAGCCTTTGTTGCCTGCGCGCAAAGCCCACCCCCTGGGCTGCCA
>JAQGPC010000139.1 GCA_028293285.1 Pedosphaera sp. | reverse complement strand
TGATAGTAGCAAGCCAGGCAGGCGGACCACTTATTCGCGTGAATTACACCGAAGGTCAGATGGTTAACAAGGGCGACCTTTTGGCTGAAATTGATCCCCGGCCATTTCAAGCGCAGGTGACTGCCTCAGAGGGGCAATATGAGCGCGACAAAGCCGTTCTGGAGGGAGCGCGTATCGACCTTGCCAGATTTGAGGCGGCCTATCGCAGCAATGCAATACCCAGGCAGCAATTGGAGGATCAGCGGGCGTTGGTTCGTCAGGATGAAGGGACCGTTAAATTTGATCTGGGGCAGTTGCAAAGCGCCAGGGTGCAACTGGCTTATTGCCGCATCATTTCGCCGATTTCCGGGCGCATCGGACTTCGTCTTGTAGATCCGGGGAATATTATTTTGGCGGCTTCTTCCAACACGCTGGCCATCATCACGCAGTTGCAACCCATCACGGTGATTTTCAGCGTGGCAGAGGACTATCTCCCCCAAATCCTGCAGCACTTGAACCCGGAAAATTCCATGCAGGTGGACGTGTATGATCGCGCGCGACTGCGGAAACTTGCCACCGGAAAGCTTTTGACTCTGGACAATCAGGTCGAGATTGCCACTGGCACCGTGCGACTGAAGGCCATCTTTGACAATGAAGATAACGCTCTCTTTCCCAATCAGTTTGTGAATGCCCGGCTGCTCATCGAAGTTCAGCACGGTGTTCCCCTGGTTCCTTCAACGGCCATTCAACTCAATCCCCAGGGTTCATTCGTGTATGTGGTAAAGCCGGATCAGACCGTCACGATGCGCACGATCGCGGTGGGCGCAAGCGAGGGCCATGTGACCGCCGTGAAAGGGGTGGAGCCGGGGGAAGTCATCGCTTTGAATAACTTCAATCGATTGCAGGAGGGCAGTAAAATAACTATACAACGGCAACCCGGCCCGGCGAGCCCGAAGCAGGGGGGACCATGAATCCTTCCCGCCCCTTTATTCTTCGTCCGGTGGCCACGTCATTGATCATGGCGGCGATTCTGCTGGTTGGGGTTGTGGCCTATAAGCAGTTGCCGGTTTCCACACTGCCGGAGGTCGACTACCCGACCATACAGGTGGTGACTTTCTATCCGGGTGCCAGTCCGGATGTCATGGCTTCTGCCGTCACCGCGCCATTGGAGCGGCAATTTGGACAGGTGCCCGGGCTAACCCAGATGACTTCGACGAGTTCAGGCGGAAGCTCGGTCATCATCCTGCAGTTTGCACTTTATTTGAATATCGATGTGGCGGAGCAGGAGGTGCAAGCGGCGATCAACGCGGCACAAACCTTCCTGCCCATCGATCTGCCAACCCCGCCGACCTATAGCAAATCCAATCCCGCCGATACCCCAATTCTTACCCTCGCGCTGACGTCGAAGTCCCTTCCACTATCCAAGGTGCAAGATCTGACCGACACCCGTCTGGCGCAGAAGATCTCGCAACTGCCGGGGGTCGGCCTGGTGAGTATCGCCGGCGGGCAGAAGCCAGCCATTCGCATTCAGGCAAATCCAACGGCACTCGCGGCCTACGGAATCAACCTGGAGGATGTGCGGGCTATCCTGCAGCAAACCAGCATCAATCTGGCGAAGGGTAGTTTTGATGGTCCGAATAAGTCCTATCAAATCGGCGCAAATGATCAGCTATTGACGAGCGAGGAATACCCTTCGGTTGTGGTGGCCTACACCAATGGCGCCCCGGTGCTGCTGAAGGATGTCGCGGTGGCGGTGGATGGGGTGGAAAACATAAAACAGGCCGCGTGGATGAATGATACCCCGGCGGTGATTGTCAACGTTCAGCGGCAACCCGGCGCCAACATCATCCAGGTGGTGGATCGCATAAAAGCACGGCTGCCACAATTGACGTCCACCCTGCCTTCCGCGATACAGGTTTCGGTGCTTACCGATCGCACCAGCACCATTCGTGCCTCCGTCAGGGACATTCAGTTTGAGCTCACGTTAACCGTGGTGCTGGTGGTATTGGTAATCTTCCTTTTTTTGCGAACCTTTTCGGCAACCATCATTCCCAGCGTCGCGGTGCCACTCTCCCTCATCGGGACCTTCGGCGCCATGTACCTGCTGGGTTACAGTTTGAATAATCTGACCCTCATGGCCCTGACCGTTTCGACCGGCTTTGTGGTGGACGATGCCATCGTAATGATTGAGAACATCGCCCGCTATATTGAACAAGGCGACCCGCCCCTCCAGGCAGCGTTGAAAGGGGCCGAACAAATCGGGTTTACCATCATGTCGCTGACGATTTCATTGGTCGCGGTTTTGGTTCCGTTATTGTTCATGGGAGATATCGTGGGGAGACTGTTTCGGGAGTTTGCGGTGACGCTGAGCGTGACCATTCTTATCTCCGCAGTGGTGTCGCTGACCCTCACTCCCATGATGTGCGCCCGACTATTGCGGGCAAAAGGCGAGGGCGTGGGCGGGCGTTTTAACCGGGCATCCGAGCGGGCTCTGGAAAATGTAATCGCGTTTTATGGACGGACCCTCCGCTGGGTGCTCAAGCATCAGGTGCTGACCCTGCTGGTCGCAGCCCTGACGCTGGTGTTCACCGTTTTACTTTACATTTTCGTGCCGAAAGGGTTCTTCCCGGTTCAGGATACGGGCGTGATTCAGGCCATCTCGGAAGCGCCGCCAACCACCTCCTTCCCGGCCATGGCTCGCAGACAGGAAGCGCTTGCCCGCGTCATTCTCAAAGATCCCGCAGTGGTCAGTCTTTCCTCATTCATCGGCGTGGATGGGGTCAATGCCACGCTGAATAGCGGACGCATCCTCATCAATCTCAAACCCCTCGCCGAGCGTCGGATCGCCGTTTCCGAAGTGATGCGCCGGTTGCAACCGGAGCTGCAGCAGGTGGAAGGTATCACGTTGTACATGCAACCGGTGCAGGATTTGACCATCGAAAATCGGGTTACCCGGACACAGTATCAATATACCCTCGAAGATCCCGATGCCGAGGAGTTGCATCTCTGGACGGCGAAGTTGATGGGCAGATTGAGGCAACTGCCCGAGCTGCGCGATCTTGCGACCGATCAGCAAAGTGGCGGATTGCAGACTGCGCTGGTGATTGACCGGCAAACCGCCTCGCGGCTCGGCATCTCCGCACAGATGATCGATGAGACGCTTTATGATGCGTTCGGGCAACGGCAGATAGTAACGCTGTTCACGCAGTTGAACCAGTATCACCTGGTGCTGGAGGCGCTGCCGGATTTCCAAAAGAATCCGGACAAATTGCATGCCATTTATGTTCGCTCGATTGATGGTGGTGCCGTGCCGCTCAGCACCTTCACTCATTTTGAGACACGCAGCGGGCCTTTGTCAGTAAACCATCAGGGGCAATTTCCCGTCGTCACAATTTCATTCAATCTGGCTCCGAATGCATCCTTGGGGGAAGCCACCGCGGCCATTGAACGTGTCCGGCAGCAACTGGGAATGCCTGCTTCCGTACAGGCAGCTTTCCAGGGTACTGCCCAGGCCTTTCATGCCTCATTGGCGAACGAACCCCTGCTGATTCTGGCAGCCCTGGTGATTGTCTATATTGTGCTGGGTGTTCTTTATGAGAGTTACATTCACCCCATAACCATTTTGTCCACGCTGCCTTCGGCGGGCGCTGGCGCGCTCCTGGCGCTGATAGTCTGCCGCTCCGAGCTTAGTGTCATAGCGCTTATCGGCATCATTCTGCTCATCGGCATCGTCAAAAAGAATGGCATTTTAATTGTCGATTTTGCCCTAGCGGCCGAACGGGATGAAGGCAAGGGGCCGGTCGAGGCGATTTATCAGGCAAGCTTGTTGCGTTTTCGTCCGATCCTGATGACGACGATGACGGCGCTATTGGGTGGGTTGCCGTTGGCGTTGGGAACCGGCACCGGGTCCGAACTTCGAAATCCACTTGGGATAACCATCGTCGGGGGATTGATTGTGAGCCAACTGCTTACCCTTTACACCACGCCGGTCATCTACATCTTCTTCGACCGATTCACCAGGAAGCGCCGCCACCCGCCTGCCGGGGAGGGCGGCGAGGCGGCAACTCTGGGGCCGAGGCCATGAATATTTCCGCTCCTTTTATCAATCGGCCAGTCGCCACGACCCTGTTGACGATTGCGATTGCGATTGCCGGAGCCGTTGCGTTCAGGCTGTTGCCGGTATCACCGCTCCCGCAGATTAATTTTCCCACCATTTCAGTCCAAGCCGCGTTGCCGGGAGCAAGCCCGGAGATCATGGCCTCGTCGGTGGCGGCGCCACTGGAACGGCAGCTTGGTCATATTGCGGGGGTGACGGAAATGACCTCGGCAAGTTTTCTTGGCTCGACCAGCATCACGCTCCAGTTTGACTTGAACCGGGATATCGATGGCGCGGCCAGAGATGTGCAAGCTGCCATTAACGCAGCCCGCGGTTATCTGCCAACCAATCTGCCCAGCAATCCCACCTATCGGAAAGTGAATCCGGCGGATGCGCCGATCATGGTCCTGGCGGTGACCTCACAGATATATGATCGGGGACATCTCTACGACGCGGCCTCAACGATCATACAGCAAAAGCTGTCACAAGTTGACGGCGTCGGGCAGGTGATTGTGGGGGGCAGTTCCCTCCCGGCAGTGCGTGTGGATGTCAACCCGACTCAATTGAGCAGTTATGGGCTTGGCCTGCAGCAGGTCAGCGCCATATTGAGCCAGGCGAATGCCAATCTGGCCAAAGGTCAACTCGCGGATGAACTATGCACCGCGGATATCGTGGCAAACGATCAATTGCTTAAGGCCGAGGCCTATAAGGGATTGGTGGTGGGCTACACCAATGGCGCGGCCGTCCGGTTGTCAGATTTGGCAGACGTGCATGACTCGGTGGAGAACATACGGGCGGCAGGTTTTTTTAACGGAATACCCTGCGTGGTGGTCATCATCTTTCGGCAACCCGAGGCAAATATCATCGATACTGTGGGACGCGTGCTGGCGGCGCTGCCATCGCTGAAAGCTTCGATTCCCTCGGCCATGCATCTCGAGATTGCCGTTGATCGGACGACTACCATTCGGGCATCGGTGCGGGATGTCGAACGTTCCTTGTTGATCTCCACGGCGCTGGTGATCCTCGTGGTGTTTCTCTTCCTGCGCAATGCTCGCACGACCCTCATACCCAGCGTGGCCGTTCCCGTTTCCCTGATCGGCACATTTGCAGTCATGTACTTGTTCAATTATAGCATCGATAACCTGTCATTGATGGCCCTGACGATCTCGACCGGCTTTGTGGTCGATGATGCCATTGTGGTTATCGAAAATATTACTCGCTACGTTGAGCGCGGCTTGACGCCGCGGGAAGCCGCGTTGCGTGGTGCCCGTGAAATTGGTTTCACCGTCCTCTCCATCAGTGTTTCCCTGGTGGCGGTATTCATTCCGATCCTGTTGATGGGTGGGATTGTCGGGCGCTTGTTTCGAGAATTTGCAGTCACCTTGTCGGTGGCGATCATGGTCTCACTGATCGTTTCCCTGACCACGACCCCGATGATGTGCGCCCGATTGCTCAGGCGTCAACGGGAGGAAGAGCAGGGAAGATTTTATCGGACCACGGGCAGGATATTTGACCGGATGTTGCACGCCTATGAGCGGAGTCTGGGGTGGGTGCTGCGCCATCAGGCCCTTACGCTTTGCGTCTTTGTGGTGACTATCATTCTTAACGTTCTGCTATTCATGGTGACCCCCAAGGGGTTTTTTCCACAACAAGATACGGGAACCATGACGGGCGCGATTCAAGGCGAGCAACAAATTTCCTTCCAGGCCATGCAGGATAAAATGATCCGTTTTGTAAATATCATCAAAGCTGATCCGGCAGTGGCCACGGCCATCGCTTTTACGGGCGGCAACAACGCGACGGATAGCGGAACGATATTTATGGCGCTGAAACCCCTCGGGGAACGCAATATCTCTGCCGACCAGGTAATCAACCGGTTGCGTCCCAAACTGGCCACCGTGCCGGGGGCAACGGTGTACCTGCAAGCCAGTCAGGATTTGCGCATCGGAGGCAGGCAGAGTAATGCGCAATACCAATATACAATTCAGAGTGAAAACCTGAGGGACCTTACCCAATGGGGTCCCCTTCTGCTGCAACGGATGAGGGCGCTTCCCGGCTTGACCGATGTTAATAGCGATCAGCGAAACAATGGACTTCAGGCCGTGCTGGCTTACGACCGCCCAACGGCGGCACGACTGGGAATTACCGCGAGTCTGCTGGATGAAACTTTGAATCTGGCCTTTGGCCAGGCGCAGGTCTCAACCATGTTTACGCCTTTGAATCAGTATCATGTCGTCTTGGAAGTGGCCCCGGAGTTTTGGCAAAGCCCGGCGAGCCTTGATGACATCTACGTAAAGTCAACCAACGGCACAGTCATTCCGCTGGGTGCGGTCACCCATTTCAAGCAGGATACGGCACCGATTGCGGTAAACCACCAGGGCCAATTTCCTTCGGTGACGCTCTCTTTTAACCTTGCCTCCGGAATGGCGCTCAGCGATGCGGTCAGCCTTATTCATCAGATGGAGCAGCAAGTTGGCCTGCCCACGACAATTCATGGAAGCTTTTCCGGAACGTTGCAGGCATTCCAAGCCTCTCTGGCGAGCGAGCCTTTGCTGATCGTTACTGCGTTATTGGCCGTCTACATAGTGCTGGGTATCTTGTATGAGAGTTATGTTCATCCCATCACCATTCTGTCAACGCTGCCATCGGCCGGCGTCGGGGCCGTGTTGGCACTGATGATCTGCCGGGTTGACCTGAGCGTGATTGCGCTTATCGGGGTCATCCTGCTCATTGGAATTGTAAAAAAGAACGGGATTTTGATGGTCGACTTTGCGCTGGCAGCCGAACGCGAAGAAGGGAAAAGCTCACGGGAATCAATCTATCAGGCCTGCCTGTTACGCTTTCGTCCCATTTTGATGACCACCATGGCGGCCATGCTCGGCGCCATGCCGTTGGTTCTAGGACGAGGAACCGGCTCAGAATTACGACGTCCCTTGGGCATTGCCATTGTTGGGGGACTGTTGGTCAGCCAGGTGCTTACGCTCTATACCACACCTGTGATCTACCTCTACCTCGAGCGCTTCCGCCTTTGGTGGCAGGGGCTGAGGCAGAAAACCGCCGGCGTGACTCCACAAAGTGCTTCAGGATGAAAGGCCATCCATGAAAATGAAAATTAATTCCGCAAGGGACGGACAGTTGAGGAAATGCCCCGCCAGGAGATTTCAAATCCTGGTTCTTTTGCCAACTGTCCTGCTCTGGTTGTCGGGGTGCAATTTCGCTCCGAAATATGCCAGACCTTCGGTGCAAACTCCCGCGGCTTTCAAGGAAATGAAAGGTTGGAAGACAGCGCAGCCGAAAGATCATGAGATTCGCGGAAAATGGTGGGAAGTGTTCAATGATCCGGAATTAAATGCCCTCGAAGAGCAGGTGAATGTTTCCAACCAAAATGTGGCGGCAGCCGTTGCCAACTTTTCGGCTGCACGAGCTGTCGTAAGACAGGCGCGCTCGCAATATTTCCCAACCGTGACCACGAGTCCCTCCGTGAACCGCTCACAGTCGTCCTCGGGAGGAAACTCCTTCTCCTCTTCCGGCTTCTCCACACCCAACTTCCCCTCATCCAATTTCTCTACAAATGGGTCGTTGGGAGGGGCCTCGTCGGGAGGGGCCTTCACCTTGTACTCACTGCCATTTGATGCTTCCTGGCAGCCGGATTTGTGGGGAGCTATTCGAAACACTGTCAGAGCCGACATCTCAGCGGCGCAAGCGAGCGCAGCCACGCTTGAAAATGTAAGGCTCACCAACCAGGTGTCATTGGCTGCGGTTTACTTTGAACTTCGGGGACAGGATGCCTTAAGGGAAATATTTGATGCCGCAGTCGTTTCTTTTCAAAAAACGTTGGACCTGACCAAGGCTCTCTATACGACTGGCATCAATTCAGACGTGAATGTTGCACTAGCCGAGACGCAACTGCAAACGGCCATGGCACAAGCCACTGGCCTTGGCGTCCAGCGCGCCCAGTTCGAGCATGCGATTGCACTTTTGATCGGCCGCCCGGCATCGACATTTTCAATCCCGGCAAGACCGCTGAAAGCAACTCCGCCGGCGATTCCGGTTGGGATTCCATCCCAGCTTCTCGAACGGCGTCCCGACATAGCAACGGCGGAGCGCTTTGTGGCCCAGGCCAACGCGCTGATTGGTGTGGCCAGGGCGGCATATTTCCCTGCGGTTACATTGAGCGCCTCCACCGGATTTCAAAGTTCCTCGGCCGCCAATTTGCTCAGTGGTTCCAGTTTTTTCTGGTCGCTCGGCGCGACCATGGCGGAGACATTGTTTGATGCCGGCCGGCGCGCCGCGGTGACGCAACAGGCATGGGCAACCTACAATGTGACGGTGGCGAACTATCGTCAGACGGTGTTAACGGCTTTCGTGAATGTGGAGGACAATCTCGCGGCGCTGCGTATTTTATCACAGCAATTGCAACAGCAGGAAGCCGCGGTGAAAGCCTCGGAAAGAAGCCTGTCACTCGCCCTAACCGGGTATAGGACCGGGATCAACAGTTATCTCACCGTTCTCACCGCTCAAACCACCCTGTTGAGCAACCAGCAGACTGCCATGACCATTCGGATTCAACAGATGACGGCGAGTGTTCAATTGATCAATGCGCTGGGAGGAGGTTGGAATGTCTCACAGCTACCATCGTCAAAGGAAATCATTACTAAAACACAGGGCTTGCCCGGAGCAATGCCAGATCGCTCTGCTCCTTGAGGCGGATGGGTCCTCAACCAGGTTTTCCTTTCGTGCGCGACTGCCAAGGGGAGGCCATTCCAAAGTTCCATCTTTGCGTTGCTTTTTGAGAACTTGCTGTTCAGTGATGGCTTCGGCTACAGTCTTGGCGGAATGAAGCGGATAACGGACGGGTTGCGGTTGACCTTCGACGCGCATTTGCGCGTAGAAGACTCCCAAGCCACGTGCTCGCCGGTGGCAGGAAAAACTTGTTCGCAGGTCACTTTCATTGTTATCAAATTGGTTTTCTTTGTTTATCTTTTTGCAAATGTAGGCCAACCCGATATACTAGGGCATTAGAGGAGTGGTGTAAGTGCTTTGTTCAACGATAGTTGCCGGTGTGGCGAAATGGCAGACGCACAGGACTTAAAATTCCATTTTAGTCGATTTTACAGCAATACTTGGCATTGCTTTCTCGAGCATCAAAGCACTGATAATAAGTTGTTTACGTGAGTTTTAAGGCTACTGTTAAGGGCAATGCTAAAAGTAGTGATACTGTCGCAAATACTGTCGCAATTTGGCCTGCCGGTATTTGTACTGGGACGCTGATTGCGTTCCCTACCCTCTAAACGCAGGACGCCACTTCTTTGAATTGAGCTTCCACAGCTTCTGACATACGGCCATCAGCGAACAAGCCAATCAGGGTGTCGCCAAGGAAATTCGACTAAGCCCCTCTTTCCCCCAAAAAATACATTCAACATGTTTTAGTTTCTTAGCCTAAAGAACTGATCGCCCGCCGGGGAGTTGTTGGTGTATGGGCTGGTTGCATCAGGCGCATCGAAGTAAGGCCCATTAATTCCATTAGTGGAAATTTGAAGAATAAACGTATCGGACCAGCTGATTATGAAGTTCGTGCCATCAAATGCGGGAGCGTTTACCACCGGCATAACTGTTAAATTTGCTCCCGGGCTGACGATTGTTCCATTGGGATTTCTTATAACCACGGAATAATTTCCTGCGTTGGGGCCATGAACGTTGGTGAGCGTCAGTATGCTTTTCGTGGCACCTGCAATACTGCTGCCGTTGAATTGCCACTGGTAGCTTAAAGGACCGGTACCAATAGCTGTCACGCGCAAGGTGGCATTTGAACCGAGCACTGCCAACTGGTTCGTAGGTTGTGCAGTCAGACCGGGTGGATTAATTCCTATTCGCGCTATAAATGCGTCACCGGGGCCCGAGGAAACCATATTGGTCACGCCAAAATTGGCTGAAAAATTAGTCATTGTACCGGCAATATAAATGGAGTTGGACGGTCCATTGGCCACGCCTGCCGCGAGAGCACTTCCTGTGAATGAACGTGCCCAGAGAAATTCCCCGGAGCTGCTGTATTTGGCAGCGAATGTGCCTGCGTTCAAACTCGCTGTTGCGAAAGAAGCTCTAATCCCATTGGTCCCGGTAACTATGGGATTTCCAAAATAATCCAAGCAGATGCCATATGCGTTCGCAATTGACGCATTACCAAGAACATACGTCCCCATCCCTTTTGCCCATAGTACATTTCCTGAAGGATCATACTTGGTAAGAAACACCGATCCCACCGCCCAGTTCAAGGCGTAGCCACCAAAGGAAACTGCTTCCTGATACGGCCCGGCGACAAAGCTGTTTCCCGAACCATCCACCGTAATGGCGTTACCCCGTGCCAGCGCATTCCCAAAACTAGTGGTAGCTATACCCTGCCGTGCCCAAAGGACGTTTCCTGCTGAATCATATTTTGCAACAAACGGATTAGCCGTGTTTCCGTTGGCGGTTGGCACAACCAGCAAGTTGGTTCCCAGTAAAAGGTTGTTTCGGTACGCCCCCGTTATAAATACATTTCCCGAGTTATCCACTGCCAGCGCATAGCAGTCACTATAGTTACCGTTGATGAAGCCGGTACTACCCGCCCGGCGCGCCCAAATCAAATTCCCGTCCCCATCGTATTTCACCAGGAAAATATTGGTTGGACTCGAAGCGCTGAATGAATTGGTTCCGGAAGTTCCAAAGAGTATCGTGCTCGAGAAATAACCCGCGACAAAGACATTCCTGTCATTATCCACTGCCACGGCGCGGCTTTCCATATTCCCGGCGCCTGCTTGCGCCGCCCAAATCGGGTTCCCCGCATTATCATACTTCACCGTGAAGATAGAATTATTCGCCGAAGCGTTCGTAAGTGAGATGTCCCCAAAATTGGCAATGTTTTGGAAAGATCCCGTCACATAAGTATTTCCAGATTGGTCTGCTGCGATGCCCCGGGAAGAATCAGTCAATTTTCCGCCTGCTTGTTTCGCCCAGATTACATTTCCAGCCACGTCATATTTGGCGATAAAGATATCGAAATTGGTTACGCCTGAATTATTCGTTAGAGATAACGGCCCGAAAACAGCGTTGCCAAGATATACTCCGGTGATATACGCGTTTCCACTTCCATCCACGGCAATGGCACGAGCGCTATCTGCAGATGTGCCACCTGCCTGTCGCGCCCAACTGTAATCTGGAACGAATTCCGCCTTAAGCATCGCCGAGGCACTCACGTTTGTCCCGTAAGTATTGCTTAGCACCACGCCATAATTACCTGCGTCAGGTAATTGTATATTGGTAAGAATAAGCGTGGCGTTAGTGGCTTGGGGAATGTCCACCCCATTGAATTGCCAACGATAGGTCAACGGTGCCAGGCTATTCACTCCAATGTCGAAGGCAACTTTATCTCCGAGGAGTGCACTTTGATTCATTGGTTGCGACGTTATCACCGGCGGAGTTGCAGAATCAAAAGCTGCCATTTTGGTCAGGAACGGCCACTTGTTACCGTTCGCGGATAAAGTATTGCCAAACGTGACTCGTCCGGAGAAGTAACCAATGGCATACACATTTCCGACCTTATCAATTGCAATGCGCTGCGCGATATCAGTGGAAATGCTGCCTATAGTTTGAACCCGGCGCACGTTTCCGGCCGCGTCGTAGACTGCGATATAGGCATCCGAATCTCCACTGTTTGTGGCGATGCTGGAGCCAAAAGCGGCAGTACCAGCTATAGAACCTGCCAGATAAGCATTACCGCCTGCATCCACTGCCAGTCCGGTCACAGAATCCTGACCACGACTGCCCCCCGAACGAATCCAAAGTGGACTGCCTGATGAACTATACTTGGCAATAAATATATCTCCATCAAAAGTGGCTACGGCATTGGGCAGCGTAAAATTGGTTGCGTTATCAACGATAGAATTGGTGTTGAAATATGCCAAACTTTGGAAATTCCCGGCCACATACACATTACCGCTTCTGTCCGCAGCAATCGCGTTGCCGATGTCGCTTTTAATGCCTCCTCCCTTCTGCTCCCAGAGAAATTTCCCTGCAGCATCGAATTTCGCAATAAACACATCCTGAATGCCGCTGCTGGTCAAATTCGTGCTGCCTGTCCCAAAATTAATGGAAGAAAAGAAGCTCCCGGTGATCAAGGCATTACCTCCACCATCGATTGCCAGGCTATTAGCGACAGTCTGCCCGTTGTTGTTGGCATTGCGCACCCAGATAAAGTCCCCGTTTGTATTGTATTTCGCAACGAACGCAGATGGAGCGCTGACGGTAATACCGGTGCTGCCAAATACGGCTGCGCCATTAAAACTACCAGCCAAATAACAACTGCCGGCTTCATCAGTGGCAACGGCAGAGGCAATGTAGCTTGCTGTTCCTCCGCCCTTCTGAATCCACAGCAAATTTCCGTTCGTGTCGTACTTTGCCAGGAAAATGCTTTGACCCCCGGTGCTGCTAATGTTCGTGGAACCAAAGGTCGCAGTGCCCTGAAAAGATCCTGTCAAATAAATATTTCCGACGGCATCAACAGCGATCCCAGTGGCAGCATCCACGGAAGGTCCCCCGGCGGTCACCCCCCAGACTAGGTTGCCTGCAGAATCAAACTTCGCCAGATAAATGTCCTGACTCCCTGCAGTGTTGGTCAAATTGAGGCTCCCAAGAGTAAATTTGCTATTGAAGAACCCTGCTACATAAACGTTTCCATTGTCATCAACCGTTACCTGTGCATTGGTAGAGTTGTTTGAAGGATTATTCCCGGTTCTGGTCCAGAGAAAACCCGGGGGTGGTGTTACCGTCGCCGTTACGCTCGTGCTGGAAAGAGAACCGTAATTGTTTGAGACCACCACATTATATACCCCTGTGCTCGCGTATTGAACATTCGTCAGCCCCAAAATGGTATTGGTAGCCCCCGGCAAATCAATTCCCTGGAACTGCCACTGACACTGTAGAGGAGCACTGCCAACGACACTAAACGGTAAGCCAAGGACTAACTCCCCACCGATCGTTGCAGTCATATTCGTAGGCTGTGTTAAAATCGTGGGTGCCGATGCCGTCACGGTAAGAACAGCAATATCGCTTAGCACACTTCCCACGGAATTGGTTAACAGCACCGTATAATTGCCGGAATTATTATCCTGAATATTCGCCGCTACATGGGAAGAAGAAGTTCTGCCTGGGATGTTCGTGCCGTTGAACTGCCATTGATAGCTCAATGGAGTCGTACCCATGGCCGTCACTGTAAAAGTCACATTCGTGCCTGCGGGCAGAGTTCGGCTCTGCGGTTGCACAGTGATGACCGGAGCGGACGGAGTCACCGTCAGATTTATCGGGCCACTCGTCGCGCTGCCCAGGGAGTTGCTCACAATGACATTATAAAATCCATTGTTATTCGCTTGCACGTTCGGTCGTGTCAGAGAAGTCGTGGTGGCCCCGCCAAGGCTAATCCCATTGTACAACCACTGGTAGTTGAGAGGATTGCCGGTGGCAGCGACGCTGAAAGTTACATCCGTTCCCGCGGGGACAGTTTGATCCGGCGAAACACTCGTGATTACCGGCGGCGCGATTACCGTTATATTGGCAACCAGACTCGTCACTGAGCCAAAGGCATTGGTAATCACCACCGAATAGACCCCGGCATCGCTCAACTGTGTATTGGTAAAAGCCAGGACTGAATTGATGGCACCTGCAATTTCGACTCCGTTGTTCCTCCACTGATAACTCAAGGGCGTGCTGCCGCTTGCCCCTACGGTCAAAGAGAAATTAGTCCCTGCAACCACCGGCTGAGTTTGCGGATTCTGAGTAACAAATGGCGGACTGTTTACGGTCAGAAATGCATTACTGCTGAGAACATTTCCATACGGGCTGCTCACTGTGACGGTGTAGTTGCCCATGCTGGCAAACTGTACATTAGCGAGATTCAGCGTGGAGCTTGTAGCCCCGATTAGATTGGTCCCGTTGAATTTCCATTGATAATTCAAAGTCCCGGTTCCCGTAGCAGTCACGTTGAAAGTGGCGTTGGCCCCGGCCGACACGGTTTGCTTCTGCGGGTGTGCGGTAATCGAAGGCGGATAATTGACAGTCAAAACGGCGGTTGCGCTATTTGTGGACGAAGCCGGAGTACTGATCATGACATTGTAGTTCCCCGCATCAACGGACTGCACATTAGTAAGAACCAGGGAAGCGTTCGTGGCATCAGGGAGGTTGAAACCATTCAACTGCCATTGGTAATTAAATGGACCGCCATTCTTTGCCCCTACGGTAAAGGTGACGTTGGTGCCCGCCAATGCCGAGCGGCTTACTGGTTGCTGCGAAATGATTATCTGCGCCACCGGCCAGCGCAGGTAAGTAATGATGCCATTTTGCAACGCAAACAGCAGTGATCCGTCTGGAGAAACTCTTAACAGCGCATTATTGAAGGTCCGTCCAAAATCATAACGGCTAATCTCAGTCAAGGAATCAGTCTTATAAACCCGCACCTCGCTGGAAGCGCCCCATGCCAGAAACAAGAGATTGCTCGAAGGATGATAGACCTGTCCCACTGCTCCCGACCCGCCACCCGGTCCGATGGTGGATATTTTTGTCAGGTTACTGTCATAAATGAACATGCCGGTCGAGGCTGGAACCGCGAACTGCGTCCCGTCTTTATTCACCGCCACATCCGTTAAAAAATTGTTGATTGCAGTAACATACCTGACGGCCGTGCTCGCCACATCATAGCGAACAATCGGTCCGGAAGAACTTCCAGGTTCGGCCACTCCAATGACGCTGCCGTCAGCACTCCTGCAAAGTATCGAGCCTGATAAAACTGTGGCCACTTGGGTTGTGGTATCCAGGATGGGATCATATCGCCGCAAGGGAACGGCGTCGGTTCCACCATTATAGGAAGTTACCAGCACGGTGCCGTCATTTCCAAACGCCA
The DNA here is from genome assembly GCA_028293285.1 of Pedosphaera sp. Lineage (GTDB taxonomy): Bacteria > Verrucomicrobiota > Verrucomicrobiia > Limisphaerales > Pedosphaeraceae > Pedosphaera. The sequence continues at coordinate 6,005 of JAQGPC010000139.1, read as the reverse complement.
CGTCAGCAGTTCCGGTCTCGTAATATGCCAGCGGAAACCTTACTTGCCTGCTCACTCCCGTGTTAAGATTAACAAACCAAATCCAATTACTGGAGGTTAGATTTGAATGCCCATCTGCGACCACCAGCGTACTTTCGTCAAGGGACAGATCCATTCTGGACAGCACACCACCCATCACGTATGGCGGCAGAAAGGTGTTCGAGCTGACCTGGTAGCGTAAAATGGCATTTCCATTCGTTGTGATATACAACAGATCTCTCGTTGAATCGTACACAACTTCCTGCGCTCCCGTAACCGAAAGGGATTGCGGTAATGACACCAGCGACAAAAAGTTTAATGTCGCATTGGAACTCATCACGGACCCAATCACATTGCTTATCGATACTGAGTAAACTGTTCCAAAATCAGCCGGTTGAACATTAGTGATAGTCAATGAAGAATTGGTCGCCTCATCCCATGCGGCTCCGTTGATGAACCATTGATAAGCCAAAGGCATCGTGCCCACAGCTTTTACGGTGAAACTCGCACTGGAACTCACATAAGCAAACCGATTCTGTGGCTGAACGAGAATCACAGGTGCTGCCGGGTTCACTGTAAGAATCGCGACATCACTTGTCGCCATCCCGAGAAAATTACTCACCACCAAAACATAATCCCCCGCATTCGCAGACTGCACGTTCGGCAAGGTCAGGTTGGAATTGGTAGCGCCTGCCAGCGCCATCCCGTTGAATTGCCATTGATAGGCCAAGGGATAACCGCTGGCAGTTCCGCTTAGCACCACATCCGAACCGGCCGAAACCGTCAGACTCTGCGGTTGGACAATCATTAATGGAGGAGCAAAAACGGTCAAAATGGCATTGGAACTTGTCGTAAAATTAAAGGCATTGCTTACGGTCACTGAATAACTGCCTGCGTGGCTCAATTGGACGTTGGACAGAACCAGATCGGAACTGAGAGCACCTGCAATATTGGTGCCATTAAATCTCCACTGATAACTGAGCGGCGCAGTCCCCATAGCCGTTACACTGATGGTCACATTAGTTCCCGCAATTGCGTTCTGATCTTGGGGTTGGGTCGTTATTTGTGCCGGCACGTTTACGGTCAAACTGGCTGTGGGACTGGTGACTGTCCCAAATGTATTTGAAATAATCACCCCATAAATGCCGGCCTGATTGGTCAATACATTGTTCAGATTCAGATTTGACCCGGTGGCTCCGGCTAGGTCAGTGCTGTTAAACTGCCATTGATAGTAGAGCGGAAGGCTTCCAGATGCATTTACAGTAAACTGGGTGTTCATTCCCACCAATACTGATTGGCTTTGGGGAGGATTGATGATGGTTGGCGGAGCAGTGACGCTCAGAATTGCATTTGGGCTCGTGGCAATACCTAATGAATTGCTAACCACAACCGCATAGCTGCCGGCATTTGCCAACTGGACATTCGTAATGACCAGGCTGCTGTTGCTCGCGCCCGGCAAGTTGTTTCCATTATACTTCCATTGATATTTCAAAGGGGCGGATCCTTGCGCCGTTACGCTAAAAACGGCATTGCTCCCCGCCATGACGACTTGAGTCACTGGGGGCACAGTAATGGATGGCGGCGTGTAGACGGTTAAGACTGCATTTGATGAAACCAACGACCCAAAAGCATTCGTGATCAATAATGAATAGTTTCCGGCGAAAGAGGTTTGGATATTGTTGAGTGTGATGAACCGGTTGGTCGCGTCCGGCACATTAACACCATTTAATCTCCATTGAAAAAACAGCGGATCGGTGCCGGCTGCAAATACTGAAAAAGTAATACTGCTGGCTCCGAGATTTGCAGTCTGGCTGTCTGGTTGCACCAGGATTGCTGGGGGATAATCCAACGATAATAAAGCATTTTGGCTCAAAGCCGTCGCGAAGTTGGAAACTACCACACGATAGTAGCCGACCGATTCCGCACCGGCATTCGTTACAGTCAATGTGCTATTGGTGGCACCTGGAATATCAGTATTGGCAAACTTCCATTGGTATATTAGAGGCGCATCTCCTCCGGCGACCACGCTGAAGGTAATGTTTGTCCCGGCAACACCATGTTGGTTCTGAGGCTCGGTAATAATGTATGCCGGCACATTGAGTTTTAGTATTGCATTGGTGCTGAGGACATATCCAAAAAGGTTTGAAACTACCACAGAATAGTTGCCCGCATTGGTCGCCTGCACATTGGACAAGACGAAACTTGTGTTCGTCGCGCCCGCCAGGGTAACTCCGTTAAATCGCCACTGATAACGCGTGTTAAGATCTCCTCCTGCCTCCACACTGAAAAAAGCCGAATTGCCCGGATTTGACAATTTATCTTGCGGTTGGACCACGATAAATGGCGGGGAAGGACGAGAAGGAACTATTTGCATCCCGGCAATCAAGGCAGAACTGGAAGCGCCTTGATTAACAAAAACTGTGAAACCTGCGTTCCGATTTGTCACCAGTACATTGCGGAATACCACGTAGTGAATTCCTTCCTGAAAGTCGGTGGAGTCCCAACCCGGTCCATTGGTGGTGGCACGTGTTCCATAATCAGTCGCCCCCGCCTCCAACGGTACTGTATTTGTCGTATAAGTACTCGCAACTATTCGATAGACACCGTTGGACGTATTTCCCGCGCCATGACCGTAGAGGTAGAGGTCGTAAAATCCTGCAGGCATCCCATAATATTGGAGGATTATGTTGCTCGTGCCGGGGCGGCTGGACATATAAGTTTTGAACATCCCATCAGGATAGGTAAAAGATCTTAACATGGTGTTCGCATACTGCGATAACCCAACCAAGCTTTTGATTCGATTGCCCAAGGTCAAGCTGTTTGCCAACACATAACCATTCGTGGAGGTCCCATTAAATACGTTCCAGAAATCGTTGGTTGTCTGACCGATGGCAGCGAAACCAACTTTATTGGACATGGTGCTGCCAAAATCAATGTTCAATGGTGTCAACAGTCCGGGATCTACGGTTAATCTGGCGCTTTCACTGCGAATCGAATCAAAGGGATTGGCTACGATGACCGCGTAATCTCCCGCTTGTGCTGAGGTTATGCCATTCATTACCAATGAGGCATCGGTGGCTCCAGGAAGATCCGCTCCGTTAAATTGCCATTGATAATAGAACGGGCCTACCCCACTTGCGGTCACAATCAACGTCACGTTTGAGCCCGAAGCCACTACCTGATTTTGAGGCTGTAAACTGATTTGAGGAGAGGCGGCGGTCACATCCAGAATTGCCGGAAGGCTTGCCACGCTTCCCCATGGGTTGTTGATTACAACTTGATAAGCGCCGACATTGGTCAAACTTGCATGCTCAAATGTTAAAATAGAATTTGTAGCTCCGGCAATAGGATTGCCCTTGAATTGCCATTGGTAACTCAACGGGGGAGCACCGCTTGCCTGCACAGTAAAAGTGGCCCCGTCCCCCGCAGACACGTGCAGGTCGGTGGGATTGACAATCACAACCGGGGCTCCCAGGCGCAATACCAGGCTGTGTGCACCACCACCGGCAATTCCCAGGCCGATGCCTATGTTCGCCGGAACTATAATCTGCCCAGCCTCATTCCGGCCCCAAGCCACCACGGTTCCGTCCGCTTTCAAAGCCATGCTGTGGTACTGTCCTGCGGCGATTGCCACTACATTGCTGAGGCCGGCTGGTACAATCGTCTGGCCATAAGTATTGTCTCCCCAGGCCACGGTGGTTCCATCCGCTTTCAAAGCCATCCCGTGCAGGTAACCTGCAGCAATGGAAATCGCATTCGTAAGCGAAGGTACGGCAAGGTTTCCAAAGCTCACCACGGTCCCATCGTTAATAAGACACAGACTGTGAAAACCCCCTGCGGAAATCGCCACTACATTGGACAAACCGGCTGGAGGACTTGCCTGGCCAAATCCGTTGTAGCCACAAGCCGAAATCGTGCCATCACTCTTCAGCGCCAGACTGTGAAGATTTCCCGCGGAAATGGCGGTGATATTTGTAAGGCTTGCCGGAAAAGACAATTGCCCATTATTATTATTTCCCCAGCCTACGATCGTTCCATTTGTCTTAAGAACCAGGCTATGTTTGTAACCAGCCGCCACGGCAATAACATTGCTCAGATTTGGAGGAACAGTCGCTTGTCCGTATGTGTTATCTCCCCAGGAAATAACCGTCCCATCATTTTTGAGGGCTAGGTTGTGGTACTGTCCTGCTGAAATTGTTTGAACCTCGACGAGACCGGCAGGCACATTTGTTTGCGCATAGCTGTTGTCGCCCCACGCCACAACTGTTCCATGGAGGGGTGATGCTTCTATTTGAGTTAAGGCCAATACCCAAACGGCGCTTATCGCGAATCCGTGAAACAACTTTCTTATAATAGACATTCTTTTCCCCCTGCGTCTTCGAAATTTGGTGAACTGCAGGAAGCTATTATGAAACACTTTATCCTTTAACTACGCAAGTAATCTTTATTCCAGAGATGATGGAACTATCCACTATTGATTCTGCACCGATTAACGGCGTTCAGCTAAGAATTTACGGGATTTTTCTAAATTACTGAAAACAGCCAATTAGCGGTGGCCAAAGCGATTCGGATGAAACTCTTGGCCACAAAAGCAACGTGCATGTGGGGTATACGCACCACGAACTGGAAGCTCTCAGGAAAAGCAGATTGAGCAAGTGCCGAGTTTTGTGAAGAGCGGCGACTGAAAGCTCATCGATAATGTGTGACCACACGGGCTCCACTCGCTTGTCCTGTGCTGCATTCCATAAGGCTTTGATATCCCCACCGTTTCCCGCTGGTTGGGTCATAAAGACGGAGGAGCCCTTGCAATGAAGGTTTACGGCCACCTTCGGGATCAGCACTCGACCGCCATGGCCAAATTGGTGAGTTTTACGAAGAGTTCAGCGGACTCCTCCAATCCACCAGTTGAGGCTGGTTAAGTTTGGCCTGAAATTGTCTCCTTTTGGAGACATTACCACTTCCTCCATACTGCCATCAGCGAACAGGCCAATCAGGGCGTTGCCAACGAAATCCGGATGAAGCACTCGGGTCATAAGAGCAGCGTGCATGAGGGATACACGCATCATGAACTGGAAGCCCACAGGAAGCAAATTGAGAAGATGCCGAGCTTTGTGAAAGCACAGGTAAATGACCCTTAACAAAAAAGGTGCTTTCTATCCGCAACCCTGTATCGCCTCGCTTGCTCCCGGCACAGTTCCCCAGAAGTTAGCAATGGCATTGCTGATCTCATGGGAGTTAGCGACACGCCTAGTCTGCCAGCCAATGGGAAAAAGACGACGATACCGTAGTTCACCGAAACGGGTATCAATCAGAAGTACGACGCCGCGATCTGTTTCGGATCGAATCACCCGCCCGATGGCCTGCAGCACGCGATTCATTCCCGGGTAGGTGTAAGCATATTCAAAACCGGCTATACCGTGCTCTTGGAAATACTCCTTGATCAAGTCCCGTTCCACACAAATTTGAGGCAAACCCACGCCAACAATCACTGCCCCGATTAAGCGTTCCCCCACTAAATCAATCCCCTCGCCAAACATTCCGCCCTCCGCTAAACGACATTTCAATTCAAGCCGGCATCGAACAGGTGCCGGACGGTTTTGTACTCGCAAAGGTTTAGCTCATGCGCATAGAATCTTTGCGTGCAAGGCGGACATGCAATCAAACCTGTGCGGCTCCTTTGCCTAGTGATAACCATCGTGCTTGTGGGCTGGTTGATGCTGCATCTCATATACAACCGGGAGCCGAGTTATCAAGGGCGCACCCTTACCCAATGGTTGGACGACTATAACAACGCATCAGTAAGCTTGATCCAAAAGCAACCCATTAACACAACTGCACAGGTGATGCTTAAAGACTCAACTAAAGGTCGTTGCATGAGTAGCTAAACCATTCATAAGTCCAACCCCGCTGCCTTGAAACAACTTTGAATGGACTCTGGCCTGTGGCGCAATCGCAGTGTTGCCAGTCGCAGTTCCTGATGCAAAACG
>JAQGPC010000112.1 GCA_028293285.1 Pedosphaera sp. | reverse complement strand
TGTTTTTCCTTGGCCGTCAGCACGCGCGGCACCCGGTGAGTAGTATGGAACGCACCTGATTCCTGGTCCGCATCCTTTGCCAGATAAAATGGACGAAATTCCTGTTCCTCGCCCGCCACTGCGCCGTAGCCCGTCACATTCTCCAATTCATACACTTCAAAATCGAGCGGACGATTCCGATCCGGCACGACGTGAAATTCGGAGAACCGGTCCGTGAGCGAAATACGATCCAGTTGCTTGGAGAAAAGATTGATGGCCGGCGTGCAGAACAAATCAAAACACGAAGCATCAATCCGTCCTTCCAACCGCGCCTCCTGCTCCTTCAATACAATAATCAGGTCAAGCTGGTTGCCTGTGCAGGCCTTGATGGCGTCGGCAAAGCCTGACAGCTCAAAAAATAAAAAGCGTTGCGGAAAGGCAAAATATTCCCGAAGCAACCGGTATCCTTCGAAACTGCGCGGACTCGGCGGCAGCAAGGCTTCCTGTTCGCCAAAGCCGACCCGCCGGATATTTTTCTTCGGCAGCGACGCGAGATTTTTACCTCGCTCCGTCGGCGACTGGACCACCAACCCGCAGCCTCGCGCAAAGATTTGCTCGTAGATCGCCGAAGGAAATTCGTCCGCGCCCCGGATGAAAAATGTGATGGGATCGAGGCCGATGTCTTTGAAGGTTTTTCCCGCTGTTGCCTGAAGACGAATGCGCAAGGCAGCTTTTCCCTGTACATTAGCGGGCAAATTTAATTCAACGGTATCGCGCGTATAATAGCGGGCTTCGGTCACTTGCAAGGGCAGCAGGCGAACATCATGCGCCGTTTGAAAAGTGCAAGCCGTTCGCTCTCCCTTGCCAAGAGTGCTTCGTAGCAATGTGCCTCGGGGCACTTTAAAACCTGCCGCCAACGAACCTTCCTGTTCATCCGGGTCGAACCGAATCAACGCCATCGATGGAATTGGCGAGAGATAATGCGGGTAAATCGTTTCAAGGAGCGATTGGGTAAACCGGGGGAATTCTGAATCGAGCTTGAGATGAACACGGGCCGTCAACCAGGCAAAGCCTTCCAACAACCGCTCTACGTAGGGATCGGGACAAATCTCCTTCGCATCCTTGTCAAGTGACAAACGCCCCGCGATCTTGGGAAATTCACGCGCAAATTCGCCGGCCATTTCACGCAAATGGCGGAGTTCGTTATTGTAGTGATCCAGCAACCGCTCATCCATCGGCACGATCTCCCAGGGTGCATTGACCAGTTTCCAAATCAATTTTGGTTTTGATAAAAAGCTGTTCCGGCATCGGATTGGCCCAGAGTTCCCCGTGAATTTCGAAAACCATGATATGGTTATCCACGCTGGCTTTCACGGTCAGGCTGTTGTGCAAAATCCGGGGTTCAAACAGATGGATGGCCTCAATCAATTGGCGTTCGAGGTCAGCCAGTTCAACGCCGGTAAGTCCGCAGAGATGGCGCGTCCCAAAATTAATGACGGAATTGAAGGCATCCGGAAAGGCGCTTAAACGAAATTTACCTTCCCCCTCCTCCGCCAAATGCGCGCTCGTATTAAAGAGCCATTCCAAATCGCGCAACACTCCCCGCCGATATTTCTGCACGGAAATAACGCGCTGATTCCGGCTTTCCTCTTTGTTGTGCGGCTCGTCGTCAGTCAAACGATCCAACAAACAGGGCTGAAGTTTTTCAAGAGGAGTCAGTTCAGCCATGGGCTAAGCAGGTTAAAATATCACGTTGCCTGGACCAAATCGATTTTGCTGCATTCCAACAAGGGATGGTCGCCGGTATCGGTCACCAGAATGCGCTGGCCCAATCCCAGCACGACACCGCCTTCGTGTTCCGCCCAGTCAGTTTTCCGTGCGAGGCGCAGCGCGCCATCGGCGGATTTTTCCGTACCCGGATAACGTCCGGGAATATGGCCGGAAGCCTGGCCACCATTCGTCCAAACAAATTGTGCCGGTACCCAGACCAAATCGCGCAGGTCTGTTGGGCGTTCCATCTGTATCTTGCTGATGCGGCAAAGCGGCACCCAAAAATAACGTCCATCCATGATGACTTCGAGCATTGGCCCCAACCGTGAATCTACATCGGCGATCCATTCAAAGGCCTGGCCATCGAGGGTTCCCGATGAAGCTGGCGCGGCTTCGAAAGCCTGGTTGCGCAGGGTTTCGGCTGCCTGATATTCCCCACGGGAAATATGTTCGTTGGCCCTGACCAGCAAACCAACCCATTCCATCGGTTCGCCAAAAATAACGGGCGTGCGCTTGCCTTCGAAGATTTCTGCGCGCAACATTTCACACGATAGAACCGGCTGAAAAATTTGCGCCAGCATCATCGTGTCCGCGTTGATTTGGGACAGAACTTGAAGCTGGGTCAGGGCCTTCTCCCATCGCCCCATGACACATTGAAGCTGGAAAAGAAAAACCCGCAGGCGATGGTCATCCGGCTTGGCCCGGATTGCGCCTTGCAGCTCGGTCAAGGCTTCCTCAATGCGCCCGGCGCGAATGTGTTCTTCAGCTTTCATTAGAAAAATGCGACCCTCCGAAGAGGGCCGCATCAAAACAAAACATTAACAACGCAACGATTAAGCTGCGGCGTTCTGGATTACATCCCACTTCTTGCTGACAGCGGCTTCGGCTTCACCCGTCTTGTGGTTGGTCGGGGTGTAGGCGAAGTCAACGGAACCGAAGTTGAACTCCAGGTCTTCCGTGGGAATTTCACCTTCACTGCCGCCACTGCCGTTGACAGTGACCTTGGTGATGATGCAATCGGTATAAATCAGCTTCACGAAAATCTGCTTGGTGCCCGTGGCGCGGCAGAGTTCCACCGTGATTTTGCCGATGTGATAACCGCTGGCGCAGCAAAGCATCAGGAAGTTCGAAGCCTTGTCCACGCTCTTCTTGCAGGTGAACGGCTCGAAATCCGCGCGACCACCGGTGGCGGCACCACTATCGCTTCGCGAACCGGCATGCGGCTGCGAAACTCCGAAGCTGTATTCAGAGAGTTGAATCCAATTCGGGTGACCCTTGTCGGTTGATTCACCGTTAATCGGATACTTGTCACATTCAATCTTTAAAAATGCATCAAAAGCCATACTGGTTTTCCTTTATCTGTTCTTTGGTGCCTGCGGTAGGCACCGTATTTTTATTGGCTTTCCCTGATCCGCACCGAGCCTCTAACGAGGCTCTCAGGGAATTGTTTAGTTATTTACTTCTTGGCAGAGGGCAGTTTCGAGACCAACCGCAATGAAACGGTCAGGCCTTCCAGTTGATAATGCGGACGCAGGAAAAACTTGGAGGTATAATATCCAGGATTTCCTTCCACTTCCCTGACTTCCACTTCGCCTTCAGCGAGCGGCAGCCGGGCCTTGGTTTCTTCCGTGGCGGAGGGATCCGGGCAGACATACTGTTTGATCCACTTGTTCAGCCACGTCTCCATATCAGCTCTTTCTTTGTAAGAGCCAATCTTGTCACGCACGATGCATTTCAAGTAATGCGCAAACCGGCAGGTCGCGAACAGATAAGGCAACCGGGCACCCAGGTTTGCATTGGCAGTCGCATCCGGATCGTCATAAACCGCTGGCTTGTGCAGCGATTGCGCGCCGACGAAGACCGCAAAGTCCGTATTTTTCCAGTGCGAAAGCGGCATGAAGCCGTTCTTGGCCAACTCGGCTTCGCGCCGGTCGGTAATTGCAATTTCGGTCGGGCATTTTATGTCCACGCCACCATCGTCCGTCGGGAACGTATGGCAGGGCAAACCTTCCACCATGCCGCCGGATTCAGCTCCGCGAATACGCGAGCACCAGCCGTAAAGCTTGAATGCGCGGGTGATGTTGGTTCCCATTGCGTAAGCCGCGTTGGACCAGACGTACTTGTTGTGGTCGGCACCGTCCGTGTCTTCTTCGAATTCGAAGTCTTCCACGGGTGAGGTCTTGGCGCCGTAAGGCAGGCGGGAGAGGAACCGCGGCATCGCCAAACCGAGATACTTGGAATCTTCCGATTCCCGGAGGGATTTCCACGCCGCATATTCCGGCGTGCCGAAAATCTTCGTCAAATCGCGCGGATCGCTCAGCTCTTTCCAGGAATCCATGTTCAGGAGCGTGGGCGCGGGAGCGGTGAGGAACGGCGCATGGGCCGCTGCCGCAATCTGGGCCATCCCCGCCAGGATTTCCACATCGGGCGGAGAATGGTCGAAATAGTAATCTCCGATGATGGAGCCGAAAGGTTGTCCGCCGGGCATGCCGAATTCTTCTTCGTACAACTTCTTGAAAAGTGGGCTCTGGTCCCAGGCAGTACCTTTGTACTTCTTGATCGTCTTACCCACATCCTTTTTGGAAATGTTGAAGACCTTAATTTTCAGCGTCTCATCCGTCTCGGTATTGTTTACCAGATGATGCAGACCGCGCCAGGTGCCTTCGAGGGCCTTGAAATCTTCGTGGTGCAGGATCAGGTTGATCTGCTCCGAGAGCTTCTTGTCAATCTCCGCGATGATCGCCTCGATGGTTTTGATCGCGTCATCAGAAATGAGCGTCGTAGCGCCTAGTGCCTGTGCCGCGAGGGTCTGCACGGCATTCTGGACAGCGCTTTTTGCCTCGGAGGTCTTGGGCTTGAATTCCTTGCTCAGCAAAGAATCGAATTCGGAAAGGACCTCGGTTGAGGCCTCGGAAGCTTGGGCTTGCGGATCGAGTTCAGGTACAGACATGGTAGAGTTCCTTTCTTTTAACTGGCAGATTCTTCGCTGGGTTTGGGAGCTGCGGAAACGGCTTGCAGCAGCGTGGGATCATTCAGCAACTTCTTGATCAACTCTTCGGCGCCGCCCTTGCCGTCCATATAAGTAAGGAGGTTGGACAGTTCCGTGCGCGCGGTCAGCAACTTGTTCAACGAATCAACCTTGCGGGCCACGGCTGCGGGCGAAAAATCGTCCATGCTCTCAAAAGTCATCTCGACCGCCATGTTGCCTTCGCCCGTGAGGGTATTCGGCACCTGGAAGGCCACGCGCGGTTTGCAGGACTTCAAGCGTTCATCGAAATTATCAACATCAATTTCCATGAACTTCCGGTCGCCCACGGCGGCCAAGGGTTCAGCCGGCTTGCCGGAGAGGTCCGCCATGACGCCCATCACAAAGGGCAGTTCAATTTTCTTCTCGGCCCCGTACAATTCTACATCGTACTCAATCTGGACTCGGGGGCATCGGTTGCGCGCGATGAATTTTTGACTGCTTTGTTTTGCCATAGCGTTGCCTCTAAATTTGTTTGATGTTTTGCCTTAAGGTATTTTATCTACACGGCTTCGCAATTGACTGTCAAGTGAAACAATGGGGCATTCCCCTACCCTTTTTAGCCGAATTAGGGCAGGTAATTTTGCTCGCGGACGCGTCCTTGAATGGTTCGGCGACAAAAATCGCAGCTATGGGGCGGCATTCAGACCATAAAGCAATCCCTTTTTCCCATTTTACACATCGGAAACGAGCGATACTTAAAAAGACCTTGAGCCACTGAACGTTTTATGGGAAACATCTTTCAACGTTCCAAGTCGTATTGCTCACATTAAAAATATTACTCAACTCGAGTTGGTGACTATTATCATCCGGCAATACCACCCTGTACTCGGAGGAATCAATAATCATGGCTGATCCCCAATTAAAAGAATTCGACAAGGAATTTGAGAAGATGGATGAGGACATTGACCAGGCCCTCGAATCCTCCTACGGACGTCTCGTTTCCATTGCTCTCAATAAAGCGGTAAAAGCGCGTGAGGATGAAGATGGCGACGAAGCCATCAAATGGCTGGGCAGCCTTAAAAAGGTGGTGAACGATTCCCTGCAAAAAGAAATGCAGAAACGGAAGAAGGACGAAGCCAGCTATAATAAAAAGATCAAGGAACTGGAAAAGCTGATGGATGATATCAAGGATTCATCGGAGCGAAAAAAGATCCAGACCGAACTTGCCAAAGCCAGACTCCACGCGAGCAAGGGGAAGTTTGATAAAGCCAATGAGATTGTTTGTTCACTGGAGAGCAGCCTGGAAAGCGCCGAAGTGGATGAGAATATCGCCAGCCTGGACTTCCGGAGCGATTTCGGAAAGCTGCAAGCCAGAGTCAAGGCGCTACCGGATGGGCCAACCCGAAACAAATTACAACTCAAACTTCGCGAAGCAGACAAGACGGCGGACGACGGTTGGTACTCGGAAGCCAGCAAGGAACTTGCCTCCATAGAGTCTGAACTTAAGAGCATCGACAAGCAAAGTCAGATTGATACCAAGGACATCGACAGTGAACTTCGCAAGCTGCAGAACGACATCACCGCCTTCCCTCAATTTAAAAAACACTTAAACGCCATTTTGGCTGCACAGAATAAAGGGCAATTTGCCGAGGCAAAAAAATTACTCGAGGAATTGGATAAGAGTCTTCAAGAAGCCAAAAAAGTGGGTAAGAAGGATGAGACCGAACAGCTCAAGCAGCTCGACTGTGGCATTAAAGAACTGCAAGGCCAAATTGCCACCTGCCCTCCTGATGTAAAGAAGGGTTTTGAAAAATCTTTAAATAACATCAAGATTTTAAAGATCTCGAAGAACTATGACGAAGCCCTTGAAGAGCTTGCGGAATTGCAAAAGGAAGTTAAGGGTGTGAAGGTATAATTTGAAGTCCGTAGTCATTATATTAGTTCACAATGCCTGAAGATTCCGCATCTAAAAAACCAGCGACCGGGGACAAGACCACTGCTTCATCGAGTGAGGCAACAGCGGTAGCAGAAGGGAAACGTGAATTTGAAGCACGATTCGAACTTTTGCGACCCGGCTTCAAAATGGCGATCAAGGCACAAAATGGTTTCCTGGCGGGATTGGTATTTGCAGAGGCAAAGCAAGCACGGGATGCGGGAAACTTCGCCGCCGCCCGGGACTTGTTAGGCGAACTCGAAGACCTGATTAAACAAGCCCAGAAACGGGAAGAGGAACAACTCCGCAAAGCCGAAAAAAAATTCAAGGAAGATTACAAGGTCTGCGAACGAAAAGCCCGCTTTGAAGGAGGAGCCATTTTGCAGGCTTCGCTGGGTCATTTGAGAACGGCCAGCAAACTTGCGGCGGAAAAGAACTTTATCAAAGCCAACCAACAATTGGACCAGGTAAAAGCAATTCTCCATCGGGGCACGAATCCGCCGCCCAAGCCAGCCATTTCCAGCAAGAGCAAACCTTTCACCATCTCAGGAATTCCCGGCAACTTTCCGCCGGACGAAGCCTAAGCGGCCCTGGCTGCCCGCGCCATATCGCAGTTGACGCGCTGTAAATATTTCCTTCTAATCACTTCAAGCGCGACTGATCAAAGGACAGCGCGCGTCTGTTCAAAAAAATCGGTTTACCAGGATTGGTCGATGGGTGTGCTGAACTTAACCTTACAATCGGTTGCAATTTCAGGTCCGCGAACCGGCTTCCAATTATTGTCCCTTCACCTTCTCCCCGTCCGCATTTTCAACTAAAAAATTTTTATGGCATACGCATTAAAACCAATCTTAAGCAAGCTGAAGAAAACGCCGTTTAATTTCGCCCTGATCGAAGGCAAGAAAAACGACATGGTCCTGGTCACGCCCAAGCCGGCCCCCGGAAAACTTCTGGACGACACCAAAAAGGATTGCGGCGACGGCAAGCGGATTGCCAAAGGAATCTGCATGAAAGAAGATGGCCAGATCATCTTCGCAACCCGCGGCGCGCCCATGCCCGCCTGGAAAACCGCGGTTAAGAAAATTTTTCAGGAACAAAAATGCAGCATGTTTTTGCCCGTTGAATTTCGTCAACTGGGCGCCAATGAATCTGAGGAGGTGGTGACCGAGGAACCGACGGACGAAAGCGACGAAACAGCATCAGAGTCAGAGGAAGCCACGGAAACCACCACGGAACCGGAAACCGTTTCGCAAACTCCTACGGCCACCTCAACTCAATCGACTTCAACCGCGCCCAAGCCGTCCGCGCCCATTCCCAAAACTCCCGCCCTTTCCCCGACGGAAGCGGCGGCCACGTTCAACAGCCGTATCAAGGCCCTGCAATCCCCGGTCATGTTTGCCGGGATAAAAACTCCCACCCTGAAAGCTCCTTTGGCCAAGCTGATGGCGGAAGCCAAGGCATTGGGAGAGAAAAAAGATTTTAACAACGGTCTCAAAAAGCTGGATGAGGTGGACGCCCTAATACCCAAGGCCCCGCCGAAAGCCGCCACGCCGCCACCCAAGCCCGAACGCACTGAGGCGGATTTCGTCAAATTGTTTGATCGCGCGACGAAAACCATCGCCTACGCCAAAAAGAATGAGGCGGATGAAGCTGTACGCATTTTGAAGCGGGTCAAAGAGGAACTGACGCAGATGGATTCGGATTTGCGCAATGTGCCCGGAGGCGCTTTACGTCCGAAGGTCGGCGCAGCCCTCCAGGATATCGCCACTACGATTGATACCTTGGAAAAACAGGCCGCCGAGGAAGTTTTGTTGGAATGCCGGAAATGGTTGCAGCAATCGCAAACGCTTTTGAAGAAACCGACCGAAGCCGAGCAAACACCCGAAGGCGAACGTGTGCGTGCAGGAAAATTGCTTCATTACATTACTGACGTCACCAAGGGCATCCCGCGCGGCGAAGGTCTGCTCGCCCGGCTCTCCATCACCTCGCTGAAGGGCGAACTCGATAAGGTGAAGGAAACACTCCCGCTGGCCCGTCGGCAATGGGAGCTGTTATGTCCGCAACGCACGACCAAAAAACCGCCGGGGGATGCTCCGCCGGTAACTCGTCCCGCGCCGGCCGGCGTCAAGGACGCTGCAGGCTGGACCAGTGCCTGTGATGCCGTGGATGTGGCGGTCGCGACCGGCAAGGAACCATCCGACACCGACGTGGAGAAAATGCTTAACGGCGCGCAGGAAGCTTTGGATGCCAACAAGGATTGGAAATGGGAAGCCGATCTTAAGACCAAATTCGGCGGCAGTTGGGAAGCGGTGAAGGCGCATTACAAAACCATGCCGGACCGGGCCAAGGCCAAGGAATTCATGTCCGGGTATTGGTGGTTCCGGAAAACAGTCGTGGACCGCGAAATGCGGAAGCTCGCCACCGCGCTCAAGTTTGAATGGGAAAGCGTGGGCAGCACCAACCTGGAATCGGATTACGATATCAGCGTCAAAACGCACGGCATGTTCGGCAAGGTGAAAGTCTGGGATTGGGAAATCGTTGAGAGATTCAACAAGACCATTTCTTCAAGGTTCGGCGGCGTGCAGCCGGGCACCCTCTTTGACACGAATCTCTACGCCGATGCGCTTCCGCCCGAGTTGAAGCGCGAAGGGGAAAAGACTGCGACCGAAAAAGACATGGACGCGATGTCTGAGAAGGGCCAGGACATTGGCGCGCTGATGAAGATGCGCCGCTACATGGATTGGGATGATTATGTCGCGCATCAAGATGGAATTGTCGGCGAATTGAAGAAGGCTTTGGCTGCTGAAAAAGATCAGGCTAAGAAAAAATTGCTGCAGCAACGAACCAATACCACCCAGGAACAGTTTGAACTGGCCGACAGTCTTTACTTCCTGAAGCTCACCAAGCTGCTGCAAACCGCCAAGGTTCCCGGCGTGGAACGTCTCGCAGACAGTCCATCGGGCCAGAAGAAGCTCATCGAAATGGTTGAGGAACTGGAGCATGACCCGGACAAATTGATGGCCGCTACCAATTCTGCTTATGTGGATGCGATGAAAGAGGTGCGGGATATCGAGGCGCTGTTGGCAGAGAAGGATGCCCAGCTCAAACCGCTCGAAGGCAAAACCGATGAACCCAGCGTTGCGAAACGCACGAAGCTGTTGGAAGAGCGCGCCGGTGTTCTGGCGCGTTGCCAGAGTGTCATGTCGGACGCGACGTTCTTCGCCGCTGAAGCGTATCACAGCCGCGGCCCCATCAATCACATTGTCAAAGCCGGCCAAAAGAGCGCGCAGGAGGTCAAGGCCAAGGGCCTCGCCCCCAGCGAGCAGGGCCGCTTGACCGCGGAAAAACTCCAACTGCTGCCGTTGACTGGCTTCATGCAATCCTTCAACGAACAGGTCGGCGACTTCCTGAAGGATGCCAAACATTACGAGGAAAAATCGCCCTTCCCTGGACTGGGATTCTATCGCTCATCGAAGTACCTGGAACGGGTTTGCGACAGCATGGAATGGATTTCCAAGAAGCTGGAACAATCCGGTTCCGAAGCCGCAAAGGAATTCAGCGCCATAACGATTGCCGGAAAGAAACCGGAAGCGTTGAAGCCCTCGCTTAAACCGTTGACCGATCTGCGCGGCGGCAAGAAGGACTTTACCGGATTGGCCGACCCGCAACAGGAAACCGAAGCGTATTCCATGGAAGTCGTTCAATCGATCTTCGGCCCCAGTGTGAAGACGTTGCGCGACCTGGCTGGCATCGTGAAAAAGACCAGCCTGGAAGTGAACAAGGTGCTGCGCAAAGCCGATGTCGGACAACAACTCGTTGCGCAGGATGACAAGGCTTACTTCACCGGAGCCCGTTAGTCCTCGAAAAATGTCGAATTAATTCTCAAACCATGGCCGACTACAACCTCAAGCAGGCGTTAAGCAAGATCAAGGCGAAGCCGTTTAACTTCGCCCTGATCGAAGGCAAGAAAAGTGACATGGTTTTGGTCACACCCAAACCAGCGCCGGGAAAACTCCTAGACGATACCAAGAAGGAATGTGGCGATGGCAAACGCATCGCCAAAGGCGTCTGCCTGAAGGAAAACGGGCAGATAGTATTTGCCACGCGCAGTGCGCCCATGCCCGCTTGGAAGGCCACGCTCAAGAAAATCTTCCAAGAACAAAAATGTTCCATGTTCCTGCCGATTGAGCTACGGCAACTCGGTAATAACGAGCCTGACGAAGTAGTGACGGAAGTTGTTGAAACGAACGAAGAGGAATCATCCGAGTCGGATAGCGAATCAAACAACGAGTCTGGCAACGATCAGGAATCCACCAATCAAGCGATCCCGATCCCGAATCAAGCTGATTCAGCACAAACGACGCCACCCCCCACCCCGCAAACAAGTCAAACGAGTTCGCAGCAGCAACAGCAATCGCCGCCGCCTCAACCGACACAGGCCCAGACACCACCACCACCGCAGCAACAACAGCAGCAGCCTCAACCGCAGGCCAAGCCACCACCGCCCCAACCGCTCGCACCTGAAACGGAAGCCTTGTTCAAGAAGCGTTACCAGAACTGCATGTTCGCGGAACTCAAGGTTCCAGCAGCGCAAGCGCAGTTGAAGACGCAATTAAAAGCGGCATTGGGCATCGCGAAGGGACTGGGCGAGCAACACAATTTTGCCGACGCCAATAAAAAATTGGATGAGGTGGAAAAACTGCTGAAAGCAGTGCCCGCAAACCAAGCGCCGGTGTCGCCCAAAGGTTCGATGGTGACCTACATCCAAGCCAAGCTGGATTGGCGTAACGTCCGCATACAAGTTCAGAGCGAGCTGCAAAAAGTTGAGCAAGCCGTTCTGGACGCCTGCAAGGAACAGCCGAACATCGGGGAAATCGCGGGCAAGGTAAAAAATCTTTACTCGGTATTAAATACTCTGGATGAGCGCCTGATTGACAAGCTGGATGACGCATTGAAGGCGCAGGAGCCCGAAAAGAAGGATTTTGCCGACCAGCAATCACGCACGTTGATCAAGGAATACTTGGGCTTCATTAATAGCGATCCCTTGATGGCGGTCATTGATGACAATCCCTTTGCGCCGGTAAATGTCAAAGGGCGTTTGGTGGCGACTCTGACCGATCTTGATAAGAAAATTGTGTAATGCCACGCACTCGCTTTTAAATTTGCCTGATATGTAAATGTCGGAAAGAACCTGAAGATTTTTTATGCCATCCCCGGTCGTCAAAGATGATATCCACAGTCCGAAGAAAAAAGCTTTCCTGAAGGTGCTGGAAATAGAGCTTATTCCGGAACCGGAACCTGAGCCGGAGAAGGAAGTGGCGGATGAAGAGCCAGTCATTACGGCGGATGAAACGGAGCCGGAATCAGAAACGCCTTCCAAGCCGGTGGTAAAAGAAGAAGAAACTACGGTCGAAACGGAACCAACCGACGAAGACCCGCCCACCCCGGAACCGGAAGCGGAACCCGAAGCGGAGTTCGATCCCGCCAAAGACCCCGGGATAACAAAGCATACCGGAAAGGAGGCGCTCGTTGCCGAATTTGAAGCCATCAAGGCACGCACAAAATTTGCCGCGACAAAAAAGCCTTACACTGAAGCAGTCGCGGTCATAGACGGGTTGTTGGAGGCGGAGCCGGTTGACAAGTCCGCGGTAACGAAAGCCTTCGAGGACTTGCGCAAGGTGGTGACAACTGCCGCCAAGGGTTATAAAAACAAACCGTGGCCCGCCACCTATTTGAGCGCTGAAAAGAAGGCGTTAACAGAAACGATTGACCAGTTGATACTGGAAAATCAGGAGATTGGAATCAGCACAGAAATCCAAAAGCTCGGGGAACTCAAAGCTGGACTCCCCGCCGCCCCGAAGAAGGAGCATAATGCCACCAGTGTCAAAACCCACGCGGATGCGCTGGCTAAAACCCGCGTCGGCGTTGAAGCGCAACGCCAGCTTCTCCTGACCGCACGTGAAAGCTTATTGGCAAGGAAACATGCCATCCCCGCCAAGCTCAAGGTCGTCGATCCAGTCGGTGTCTCCGAAAAATATAAGGCTTTACTGGCCGAACAGCGCAGCGCGATCACAGTCCTGCTGGAATCGCTGAAGAAATCCAACATAGACCAGGCTGAAACCAAAGTCATCGAATTCAATACCTTGCTGGCCAAGGCGCAAAAGGAAACTGAAGATGCCGCCGTGGTGACCGCATTGCTGTTAAAGCTTGAATCCAGTTACACCACCATTCACACCGCATCGCGCGCTCCGGTAAAAGCTGAACTGGCGAAAGCGTGGCAAACTGCCAAGGGCCTGGCCGCCGCCACTGGTGCGGAAAAGGATATGACCGCAGCCCGGTCGGCACTGGAAAAAGTGGAAGCTGATTTGGCCAAGGCTGATGAAGCAAATAAGAAGGACGTTGAAGATGCCAAGCGGGTCGCAACGTTACTGGGAACTGTTGAAGCAAAATATAATCTTGTTCATCCCGCCTCGATTGCGTCGGTACAAGGCAAAATCGCCACTGCTTGGGCCGAAGCGAAGACGCAGGCGGCGATCACAGGCGATTTGCGAGATCCGGCCCTGGCGATAACGATGCTGGAAAAGCTGGACACCCTTCTGGATGAAATCAAAGCGGACAATCAGGGAAGAAAAGAAGCGGCTGATCTCATCAAGGGCAACCCGGCGCAGAAAAAATTATTTGATAAATTGGCAGGCATGACCGACCCGGATGGGCGGGACCTTTCAGCGGGCCTGTACGCGCAGTTTGGCAAAACGGGGTTTGCAAAACTGCTTACAGCAATGGATGTATTGGATGACGACGTTGATAAATCCAAGGCATCGGAAAATTTGCGCGCGCTGGGCGGCGCGATGAGCCCGGCGGAAATCAAGGGTTTGTGCGATACGTTCGGCGATGAAGATAAAGGGGCAAAGAATGTCGGCAGCATCATGAAGCATGGAGTGAAGGCGGGCCAACTCGCCGAACTGCGCACGACTTACGAAGATGAAGATGATTTAAAGGCGTTCCAGGCAGCCTATGCGAAGGGATTCAAGAATGATCCTGAATTGTTTGCCAATATCGTAGCCGTGGGCTTGAAAGCGGAGAGTGAAGATGACGAACCTGAGGACCTCAGCATCCAAAATTTAAAGAAGCTTACGGATGCGTTTGAGGACCCGGATGATTTGGGAAACTTAATGACCGGTTTTGCCAGCAAGGACAAAATCAAGGCGGACAAGGATAAGAAGAAAACCACCCCGAAAGACAAATTAGAGCAGGCATCGGCAGACAAGAAAAAAGCGGGGGAACGCATGGCCGCGCTGCTGGAGACCCATTTCGAGGGCAAGCCGGAGAAGCTTAAAGATCCATTCATGGATAAATTGAATAATTTACAAACAGAGCATCAGGCACGGGTGGATGAGTTGGATGCTTTGGACGCCAAGGAAAAGCCGTTTATAGATTATGGAAAGTTAACGCCGGCGAACCAGGCCAAAGTTAAGCTCAAGGACAAGCCAAAGCCATTGAATGCATCAGACAAAGCCCGGCAAACCCAACTCGCAGCTATCATTGCAAAATCCACACCATTGCCGCTCGGAACAGCCGTCCGCAATGCCGCTTCGTTTGAAACGAAGGAGTTGGAACCAGCTGATCTAGTAATGCCGACGGCCGACTTGCGCGGATTGAAATGTAGCGCGAAGGAGGTGGAACACTTTGCGTCCCGACATACGCGCGCGCACTTTTCATTTGATGACAAGTCGCTCGCGCCTGCGAATACACCAATCACTTCGACCCAATACAAGACGACAACCTTGTGGCCTGATGGAACGGACGTAAACAAGGTCAAGCTGCACCTCAAAGCCGCCCTGCTGGCGATCACCGTTCCCACCTATGCCGCTGTCAAAGGATTAAATCCCGTAACTGAAGATGATTTTTGCCAAATAGACACCCGGATAACCGTGGATGGAGAAACGATCGATGTGCGGCTTGGTTTCGAGCGGGTGGCACCGTCCACCGTAAAGATCACCCAATTTTATCCAAAGGGCTCGTTGCTTGATTCGATACCATTCGAAGACATGCACGGAATTAAAAAAGGCCTGGCCATACCATAATACACGCGCAGGCATGCCAACTGCCCTGCCCCATTAAAATCCAGATAAAGAATTTATGAATGCAACTTTTAGAATAGACCTGCCCAATGGGACTTCCCTGACCGAGGAACAATTGCGCAAGAATATAAAGGCGGCACGCGAAACCATCGCCAAGCTCCGGGAAGTAGAGGGCAGCATTGCGATAGAAAATCCAAAGACGAAGGAGGCGACCTATGTGGGTGACACATTGAAGGTGGTGATCTCCGCCTTTTGCCTGAAGGGATTAAAAGAATTTCAAAAGGAAGGAAAATATCAGGTTGATTTTTTCAACCATGACGAAACAGTGAATTTGGTGGCGGACAAAAACAAAGTGATCATATCAGGAACTCAAATTGTGACTTGCAGTTATCCGGCGGCACCGTATTTCAAGGCAATGGCGGACTGTGGCAAACGTTACACGGAATTTATGAAGAAGATTGGCTAGGCGTTACAAAGGTTAAATGTTACATCGTTACACAGCCAGGAGCAGATTTAAATTTAACATTTCCGCCGCCTGAAGGCGGAACTCCGAACCCTGAGAATGCCGCGGATGAGCCTGCTTTGCACGGTTATGACGTCGGCTAAACATTTTTAACTCATTCCAAAATCATGCCTGACTACAACCTCAAGCAATCGCTGGCCAAGATCAATGCAACGCCTTTTAGTTTTGCGCTGATTGAAGGCAAGAATGGCGACATGGTTTTGGTCACGCCCAAACCGGCGACGGGAAAACTCCTGGACGATACCAAGGAGGAGTGTGGCGATGGCAAACGTGTGGCGAAAGGCGTTTGCCTGTGGGAAAACGGCAAGCTGGTATTTGTCACCCAGAAACCGCCGATGCCTTCATGGAAGTCGGTGCTTAAGAAAATCTTTGAAGAGCAGAAATGTTCCCTGTTCCTGCCCATCAGGCTGCGTCAACGCAGCAATGATGACGCGAATGATTCAGAAACCGAGGATGACAACGATTCATAATCGACAAGGAAGAGCCAACACGAGTTCGCCGAATTTAAAAAAAACTTATCGCCAATAAAACTTTACAAAACGCGGCGGCAAGCCAAACATTTTTCAACTAACCACCTCTCTCGAAAACATGTCCTATTACAACCTCAAGCAATCTTTATCCAAGATCAAAGCCAAGCCTTTTAACTTCGCGCTGATTGAAGGCAAGAAAAGCGACATGGTTTTGGTCACACCCAAGCCCGCGCCGGGAAAACTTCTCGACGATACCAAAAAGGAATGTGGCGATGGCAAACGCATAGCCAAGGGTGTTTGTCTGAAAGAAAATGGCCAGATCGTGTTTGCCACGCGCAGCGCGCCGATGCCAGCCTGGAAAGCCACGCTCAAGAAGATTTTTCAGGAACAAAAATGCGCCATGTTCCTGCCAGTTGAATTGCGGCAACTCGGCGACCATGAATCCGATGAGGTGGTGAACGAGGATGAGTCGGGAAGTGTGGAAACCGAAACGGAAGATGAAGTGGAAACGACTTCGTTACCTCCTACTCCGCCGCCATCCGCGACGACAACTCCCAAACCGCCCACTGCCCCGCAAAAACCGACGACCACGCCTACCAGCACCGCTCCCAAGCCGTCCGCGCCAGTTTCCCCGATGGCGGAAGCTGCGTTCAAGAGCCGGGTCAATCCGCTGGAAACCAATTCCATTTATGCGGGAATCAAGAATCCGGCTTTGAAGGCGCCGCTCGCCAAATTGCTGGCGGAAGCCAAAGCCTTGGGAACTCAAAAGGATTTTACCTCCGCCCTCAAGAAGTTGGACGAACTGGAAGCGCTTTTGCCCAAGGCACCGGGACATGATGCAACTCGTCCGACGCCAACCGGCGAAACAGCGGCCATGGTCGGTTGGCTGACGGCCCGCAACGATGTTTTGACCTCATTACGCAAATTGGGGACAGCAATCGAGGCAGCGAAAGATCCGGAATCAGGCCCGGCCCAATTGTTACTTGCGGCGATTGGCAAGAACTTGACGGAGAAGCCCGCCACGATGCAACAAGTGCTGGCCTTGGAAAAATATTTGCAAACAGATGACATCATTGTCGAAGCGGAATCGCCCAATCCATTTGGAGTCACCATCGCCATACGCACACCGTTGTTGAATGCGCTGGCCGCGTTGAAAAAGCAAACCACCTAACCATCAGTTTACTCGAAAGAATCAATGAAAGGTCTTCTTACCCGCATCTTCAACCGGAATAAAAAATCGACAACATTGGCCACGCCTCCGCCACCCACGCCCCAGCCGAGAGGGCCCGTTCCGACCCCAAAACCCCCGGCTCCAACGCCGACTCCCAGACCGGTTCCAACGGGCGATAAGCGCGAGGAACTTCGCAAGATAGATAAACAGCAGTGGGAGAAATTGGATGTCGAGGTCAAAGCCACCCAGAGCAAGGTGACCGAATTGACTAACTGGCATGCACCGAATGCTGCCACGCTTTCGACTCAACTACAGGAGTTGCAGAAAAAGGCCACCGACGGGGAATATCAGGTGGCCATCGGACTATTCAACGGATTGAAAGGCACCGTGGCGACGAGCCATGCCGCGTGCAAGAAATGGGTGGACCAGGACGCGGCTTATCAAAGCACCCTGACCAAGCTCACCGAAATGGAAATCTGGGCTGTCGCTGCTGCCGCCACGTTGCGCTCGCGGATGACGGCATTGCAAGGCGATGTCACCAATGGAAAATACGAGGCCGCCTGCACCGCCTTATTAAAACTTAAGACCGATGTTGAAACCGCCCATCAGACCGCCATGGAAAAGCGGGAGTGCGATGCCGCGTGGAAACTCGTAGCGCCCATTTACAGCGCCGCCAAGGTGTTACCCGTCATTACCCCGGCATTTGGCGTTTTAATCGGCAAAATGCAGACCGCATTTACCAATTGTTCCGTTGAATACACGGCCGGCGAATACAAAAAAGCGAAACCACTCATTGCCATCGTCAAAAGCACATCCGAAGCGGTTCTTCAGGCCAAAAAGGATAATGAAGAACGCATTAAGGCGGACTTGATCAAGCGCGCCACCATCAGTTCAGACCAGGAGAAACGGGCAGATGATAGGATCAAGACCCTTTCCGAGCCGGAGAAGAAAAAGGTGGAGAAGCTGTTGACGGATGCCGGTTCCGAGCCGGAGAAGCAGAACTTGAAAAAAGCCCTCGCCTGCGGACATTCCCTGGAAATCGTCACCGCTTTCGCGGCCAAGATCAAAGGCAAAGATGAAAAGTGGATGCTGGATAATTTGCGCATAACCGGCCGATCCACCGGCACCGGCGTGCGGCAGCAATTCAAAATGTCCTGCCAGGCCACCATGATCCAGGCCGTCAAAGGCGAGCTTGACCCGGTTTACGCCTTGAAAATGCATGAGGACCATGGCGACGTCGATATCGCGGATGAAGTGTCCGATACCTCGAAGCCTTTTGCCGCGGAACAAAAGGCGCTGCTTGAAACGCCCATGGATCCAAATAACGATCCCATTAACACCAGATATCTCAACACCGCCAATACCGCCCTGTCCACCCGTTCCGCCAAAACCGTCAAGACGGTCCAGGATTTGTATGCGGCCGCCACCTCCAACTATGAACGCAATGAAATCCTGAAAAAAATTGCCACCAACCCATCGGTGACGGAGCTTACGTCGTTTGCGAACAGCATCAAAGGAAAGCGCGCGTCCGGCGGGGTTGCAGTCCATGTAACCGACTCGACATCCGGCGACGGCAGAGGCCGCTGGGCCAAAGACCTGTTGAACCAGATGAAGGATGTTACCGGCATAAAATACGAAACGAACCATATCGACGCCTCCACGCGTAACGTCGCCGTCGATAACATATCCACGGAATTGGCCAAAGGCCGGCCGGTGCCGCTGACCGTGGGCGGTGGTGAAGGAGAAACTGCCCATTATGTGCTGGCGATTTCAACTCATGACGGCCCGCCAAAAGTCCTTTACATCCACGATCCGGCCTCCGGCACCACCGTGATGAGAACTGTGGAACAGATCAAGGCCAACAACATGGACCTACCCTCCGGATGGAGACAGTTGACCGCCTATGAAAAGCCTTCGCTGGCTTAATCCCAAACTGAATCTGACATCTTATTACTAAAACAATTTTCGAAATAAATGTTCTAATGAACCGCCAAATTTCACCAGAACAGCCAACTGGTTCCCTTCTCCACCCCTGCCCTGGGAGAGGGATTAAGGGTGAGGTGGTCCCCATTAATCTCCGCGCCACGATTGCCAAATAAATGACTTCTTATATCGTTCTAAACTATTTAACCACCGCTTATGCCAAACAATCCTGATCCGACCCAACTGCACAACCTGAAGCCTGCCGATTATCTTGCGAAAGGTTTCTTTGTTGCCCCCAAAAAAATCCAGCCGGAACTGACCGGCACTTATGCGTTTGCCGCAGCCTCGCAATTGGAACGGGCGGAAGCTTCGCCGGACGAGCTGGCCGCCACGCTGGAAGCCCTCAAACAAATCCTGCCAACACAGAGTGGCGACGATGCTGCCAGGAAATTTGGCGCAGCCGTCCAGGAAGCTTTGGCACTCGTGGAAAGAATGCTGAATATTTCCAACAATATCGCAATCGAAGGCTGGTTGCGCGAATGCGCGAAATATGTCAAAACCCCGGAGGATATTGACGCTTTCCTGCAACATTTCCAGGCAGTGCTGCTGCAATATACGGCGTTGATTGGAGTGAAACATACCGGCAATACCCCGCCGCCGGCCGCGTAAAAAAATCGTGCTGAAAGATAAACTTGGACTTGACTTGGTAAATAACGTTTGTTATTTACATAACCGTGGGCGATAAATGCCCGCCGGTTCGCATGTACGTGTCGAGGCCGGGTTCTTTGATAAATCGCAGCGTTACAAGAATTAAATAGTTACACTGCCTTAGGATCTTTCGTCCCGCTGGGCTTTGGTTGTTTTGGCAAGTCCCCATGGCTTACGCCATGGGCTAACAACTTACGCCGCTCCACGGCTAGGGAGTGAAATTAAGCCAGTCTGAGCTAGTACGAGTAGGTGCGAGTTACCGCCTCGAAAGGCCGAGGCCAGAGAACGGAAGTCGGAGGGTGGCGAGACATGAGCGTTTTGGGTGATTTCAGTTAATCCGGGTCATTCCGCGTTAATCCGTGTTAATGGGGGTAAAATATGCCAGATATCAGGGGACGGAGGACTGAAGGCGGAAGTTTGAAGAGTCAGGGACTCCTGACCGTTGGCTGATACGGGAAGGATCGATAAGAGCCAGTACGAGCAGATGTGAGCTGGTGCGAGTTGATACGACTACAAATAGTGAGGAGTGGATGGCTGGCTTCAACAGTGAGCAGCCGGATTTTGTCGTCGTCGATTCCATCGACGACGGGGAAAATAAGAGGATTTTCACAATATTTTGATTTTATTACAGGGGAAGTTGAAGTTCAACCGTCCTAAAAACAGCACAGCCAAGAAGTCACTTCACTTCTAAAATTCAACTTGAGAATAACCAATGGTTTTGAATAAAGTTTGGGGCGACTGCACGATGAATGGAATGAAATCATGGTGCTGGCTCATACTCTGTTAACACGAATAAAAATTGGCACGGAGAGCGGATTGGTAGTCTTGTTCATGCGATGATTTCAAATCGCTCCACGGTTGCCGAAACTTGCGAAGGAAAATATATGCCGCCTTATAATCTCAAACTCGCCTTGGGCAAAGTTCATGACAAGCCTGCTAATTTTGTGCTGATCGTCGGCAAGCAAAAACAGGTTCTGCTCGTCACGCCCAAGCCGCCCGGAAAACCTTTGTTGGATGAAGCCATCGCCACCGCCGTGAAGGGAGAACGCGAAGGCAAAGGCATCTGTCGCAAAGCGGATAATAAGTATATTTTCCTGACCAAGACACCACCCACCGGCAGTTTAAGAACGGGCATCAAGTTGGCAATGAACAATAACAATTGTAAAAGCATTGACTGGGAGCTGGAACAATTGAAGCCGGGTGAAACGGATGAAGTGGTTGTCGAAGATACCGGCGTGGACACCGAAGTTGAACCGGAAGTCCAAACCACCACGGAAATACCGGTCCAAACGGAATCAAAGCCACCGCAACGGCCATCACCTCCCTCCCCTGGGACCAAACCCGGACAACAACCGCCCCCGCCCTCGACTTCCCAGACCGGCCAGCGTCCGATGCCACCTCTACCCTCTACTCCCCAGACCGGTCAGCGTCCGATGCCGCCCCTACCCTCCACTCCGCCTTCACCTACCGGAATTCATTCGGAAAAGCAGGAGATCAAAGCGGCGTTTGCCAAACGGTATAAAGACATTTTTCCGCAGTATCAAAAAGCCTTGTCCGGTCCGAACGGGCCGGAAGTCCGCCGGCTCTATACCGAAGCCGGAGCCATCGCGAGCAAAAATGATTTCGCCAAGGCTGGCGAGACGCTGGACACGTTGGAACAACTGCTGAAAGGTGGAACCACGCAAACATCAGGCACAACTCCCCAAACGGGTTCCAGTGGCGGTCGCATGAATCGTATCATGACGTCCGAGAACAAGGCGTTCATTGAGCGAAAACTCAAGACGCTCAAGCCGCGCTACGATTCAGCCTTGAAAGTGCCCGGTGCTCCGGCCACCCAACTCAAGGCACTCTATGCGAAGGTGGAGGATCTCGCGAAGAAGAATGATGTCGATGGCGCCGAGTCCGCCCTTTTTGAATTGGATACTGAGATCAGCAAAGCCCTGCTGGCGAATCAAAAGAAAGAGGATGATTTGGTCCTCAGCAATGGTTTGAAAGGCAGGTTCGACGTCGCCAAAAAGAATTTTGCCAAGGGAAACGCCGACAAAATCGGCAAGGAAAAACTGCTGGCCGGAAAGGAATTCAAGAAGTTCCTGGAAAGCTTGAAGGAAGTCGAGCAGGACGGTGGCAAGGATGCCGGCAAACTCGACAAGCTCGAAGCCGCAGCCAATGTGTACCTCGCCCACTTCGAAAAGGATTTGTCCACGAAGCAACAGAATGGCAAGGAGAGCCAGCGCAAGCGCGAAATCTGCCTGGAGACTTTGAAGAGCGTCAAGTTGATGCGGATCGTCAAAGACCAGGAGACTTTGGGCAATCCCCCTTGGGATGAGGATAAGACAGCCAAGGCCCAGGAATTGCACGCGCAGGTTTTAATGGTGGATGGAACCGTCAAACCACCTTCGAAGAAGGGAGCTTCGGATTCTTTCTTCCTGAAGAGTTCGGACGGCAAGCCTGCCTTCCTGTTCAAACCGTTGAAGGGCGAAAATATTGCGGAAGGTTTTCCGCCCGGCGGCGGTGTGGTTCGCGAAGTCATCTACAGCAAATTGAATGATGACATGAAACAGTCCATCGGCCTCGACTTCGGCATTTGCCCGACGGTGTTAACCACGCTGGAAAGCGATAGCTTTTCCGAAGGCAAAAATTCAAAGGACAAAAAACAGGTGGGAGCATTGGTGCAGGCGGTTGCCAACGACGGGGACCTGGCCGGGTTCGTTGGTACCGAGTCAGTGGATGGTTTTGATGAGCAGGGCAATATCGTTCAAGGTGTTTCCAATAGCGAACGGAAGAAACGCCTGGATTCGATCGATGAAGAAGACGTGCAAAAGATCGCTGTCCTGGACTTCCTGACGCTGAACCTGGATCGCAACGAAGGCAATATGTTGATCAAAAACGAGGGCGGCAAGACGCGCTTGATCCCGATCGATGCCGGCAACTCCCTGCCGGATAAGGATTGCTTCCTGCAACGCGGCGGTTCGATGACCTCTGAAATGGGCGCCTCGCAGGGCGGCACTCAATTGACCTCGGGGAACGCCCTGATGCAATTACCCCAAGCCCATGTTCCGTTTACTGGGGAAATGCTTGCCAAAATCAGGAGCATCGATCCCAAAAAGGTCCGTAAGAACATGGAGGACAGCTTCAATAAAATAGCCGCCAACGACCGGACCATGTCTGACAAGATGGATACCTCCTCGTTTGAATTGGTCGAACGTTCCGCCATGTTCATGAAAAAGGTCGCGGAGATTCCGGACATCACCATTTACGAAATCTCCATGGCCTATGGCGTCGGTTTCCAGAAAGTGGCCACGGCCAAGCCCAACGAATTGGATGCCAAAATGGATGAAGCCATCAAGGACGCGTTCAAGGAAATCGAGAAGCTGAAGGCCCAGCACGCCGAGACGCTCAAGCGGAAGCAGGACGGGTATAACGGTAAACTTGGCCGTACCATGACAGAAGTCGACAAGGCCAAAAATCTGCCCGGCTTTGATCTGGCGGACGTTAATCAGCGGCTTGCCAAAGCCAAAACCATGGCGGAGGACAAAGACTTTGCGGGCGCGGATGAAATCCTGGACAAGGTTTCTTATCTGTCGGCCCAAGCCATCAAAAAAGCCGGCGCTCAATAGCAAAACCCACTCTATAAACAAAACGCGCGAAGGATTTTTCACCTTCGCGCGTTCTTTTTTATATTGAAGCCGGTAAGATTATTCCTGTGTCGTTTCGTTGGGGTCCTTGCCCGCAATCACTTTCAACTGGGAGATGGAATCCGGCGTGAGGTCATTGATGATTTCGAAAAAGCTCATCGTCGCCAGACGTTGCGCGCGCTTTAACAGCAAGGGAACAGGACTGGACGGTTCCGACCGCGCGTAGAAATCACAGATTTGATCCAACATAAACACCACGTCATCACGGGAGCGAATCTTCCCATCACCCATGCCGCCGCTGCTGGCTTCTCCCGTGGCTGCACCCTGCCCGTCGGCACTTGCCGCCGCTGCTGGGTCGCCGGTGTACGGGGCCACGCTGCTCTGAATTTTCTTCAACGACTTGGTTAGGTCATCGAAAGTCACTCCGTTGCCTGCTCCGACCGATTCCGTCAAAAAGGTATTAATCGCCGCCACCGTATCAATGATTTCGCCGACCGCAGCGTATGTCTCCTTGATCGCGGCTTGATCGGAGTCGCGAAAGGCGGCGGAGATCTGCGCTGTTCCCAGGCGCTTGGGTTTGGCCGCTTCGCCGCTGTCGCCCTCGGGAGCGGGTTCCGGAGCTTGTTTATCGGGATCTTCCGCATCCAGAATATCCCCCAAGGTTACGCGTCCCATGCGCACCGAATTACACAGCGGAACCTGGCGTAATCTTTGGAGAAAACGGTAAGGATCTCCAAAAGTTCCGACCGGCGCCGAAAGATTATTCAGGATGTTGATGCGTTCGGTCGGATCATTGTTATCGTCCGGGTCCAGCTTGGGATAGATATCGTTCCAATAAACCTCCAGCAACCCGCGCAACACTGCCAGGCTGTCGCGAAAACCCGGGAACCCGTCCACTTTAAGTTCCGCCAGGCAAAGCGTCACCCCCACGCGCAAATGCTTGGACTGTTTCAAAATTTCCACCGAGCTTTCCAGCACCGCCTTCCAATCGGGATCTTCCGCCTCGGCAATGACATCGCCCACCTGGGTCTCAGGCTTGCCCTGCACCAGGGTATCCAACTCCTGCAAGCTCGGATGATAAGTGAAGTCTTCGCCACAAGGTTGTTCCGGGGAAATGGGCTGCAGCAATTCTTCAACAGAGATCATAGGTTCTTTTTTGGTTAAGGTTGCATGACGAGGACACAACGGAATCCGGTATCATCCGATTTGGCGTTGGGCGGGAGTAGCATGGGAGTCGTCTCCGCCATCGGTTTGAAATAAAGCTTTTTCAAGGTTTTGTAAGCGCCCCCCTTCAACACCCGCTCATCCGGGGCCGTTTCATCCAGGCACCATTCCCACACATTCCCCAGCACATCGTATAATCCAAACTTGTTCGCCACTCCCGCACCGCCCACTGCCATCGGCGATTTTCTTAAAGCCGTTCTACTCATCACTGCGTCATCAAACCTGGCGTCCGCGAGGTAGAAATCCCACTGCTTCACCGTCGGCAATATATAAACTTGCCCCAAGGTCAAAGCCGCTTTCTCCGAATCGGTCAGCTTGCGGCAAAAATCCATGGCATTATTCCAACTCACATTTTCCACCGGCTGCCGCAGGTCCCCGGTAAAAGAACTCGGGTTGACCACCATCACTTTGGCATACTGATCCTGGGTCACTTCATACTTCCCCACATATCCACCCTCTTTCGTTCCCGGCAATCGCTCCACCCACACTAGTTCCATTCCGATACGATTGGTGATCGGGCGGTGAGTCGTGGCAGCCGCCGCCTTTGCTGTAGTTAATGGTTTCTCTTCGGCAGGTTTGGCCGGTTCAGTCGTCGCCACAAATTTTACTGGAATGATGCTCTCGGTTTTAACGGCGGCGATTTGACGGGCAGCCAATTCAGCCTTGGCCTTTTCTTCCGCCAATTCCTTTGCCTTGGCTTCAGCTTCCAGACGGGCTTTTTCCTTCTTTTCCTCTGCCAGACGCGTCACTTCCAGGGCAGCCGTTTCCTTTGCCTTTTGTTCAGCCAATTGTTTCGTCCTGGCCTGCTCTTCTAATCGGGCTTTTTCCTTTGCCTCAGTTTCAGCTTTGAATCGCGTCGCCTCGGCAGCAGCCGCAAGTTGTTGCGTCATCTGTTCCCCCGGGCGCTTATCTTCAGTTGCCTTCGGCGCTGGCTCAGCAGTTTTGGCGAGTGAGGGTTGCTCCACCGGTTTCGTGGCTGAATTTTTTGGCTTTCGTGATACGATCAGAAACGTCGCCACTAATAAAATGGCAATAAGAAATACGCTGCCTCCTGCTTTCCATTTGCCCGCAATGCCTTTGAACCATCTTTGCGTCACCGATGTGAAGCCGGAGGACGGCGCGGAATTCGCTTCGTTGAAATCCGGATTGCTCAGGGGATCCGTGGAATTCTGCAACGTGACCAGGAATTTCCCGGCGCGCTCCCGGAATGCCGCATCAAGATTATAAGGCACTTCACTGGCCAGCGGCAGTGCTTTGGGCGAGGCCCGCAAACAAAATAATTCCTGCGTGGCCGGTTCTCCCATCGTGGCATCCAACCACGATTCTTCCATGGGAATGATAAACAGCAGCGGAGTGGTCGTATCAACTTGTAAAAGAAAGAACCGGGTCCAGAGCAGGACACTTTGCGAAAGTGAAGTTCCTGAAATGGGCACGCGAATCTGCTGTGGGCGACTTCCGGACATGTCCGCTTTGACAGTGGACTTTCCGATGGCAAAAGGAAGAACCTGACTTTGCAATTGATACAGAATCCGGAAAAAACCTTCTGGTTGCCCGCCCGTACCGGAGTTGGACGTAAATTTGGATAATGCTTCAGCCGAAACCGGTGCCTGCTCCGTGCCTGGATCAATGCTCGGCAGCGAATTTCGCAATTCCGTGCGCGCGGTGTCCAGCAGGGCGCGAACGTCAGCCGCGGAATTTGTCAGCAGACAGGCCTGTTCAATTTTCTCCAGACCGGGAAGGACATGTTCCAACGCCCAAGCCAGCGGAACGCCGATAAGATGAGCGCACACAACCATCGGATAACGCGTCCGCCCCTTGCCATCACTGGAAGACCACATGCGGCCAAGCAGAAGCTGTCCGGAACGTTGCCAGACGAAAACATGCTTGAACGAAGAAACTTGCTGGGCGGGTTCGAGCTTTTCCCATGCACCGGCATCGATTTGCCCGCCGATGCCTTCGACATAGATGAGCTTCTTGGCAAAAATCAAACTTTCGGTTTCGAGCCCCAGATCCTCAACATGATCGTCCCAACCGGGATGTTTTCCGAACGCGCCCAGGAATACCTGCCGTCCCGTCCCCTGCCCCAGACGACGCGCATCTTCCAACAAGAATTTTTTAAAGAATTCGCTCATGCTCCCCTAACATCCGTTATTGCACTGGCCAGGTTTCCCATCCGGGCATGGGCCGGTCAAATTTGAATTTCAACCGTATGGCTCCTGCGGAGAGCTGCCGTTCTACCGGCCAGTCCACGACCCAGGTTGTCAAATCATTCTTCTGCGCCGGCAATCCCTTGTATTTGCAAATCAGCCAGAGCGGGCCCCAGGGATCACTCTTATAAGATTCCTTATCGGTAGCCTCGTCCACTTTGAAGAGCAGCACTTCAAAAGGTTGCTGTATGGAAATCTGCCCGAGAATTTCGTCTTCCAGCAGCGCGGTTTCCTTCAACTTGCTCGACTCACCTTCAGAAGTCATTTTCAAGTTTCGCCAGATGCCTTTATTGCGCCAGTCATCCTTCGGATTAGGTGTATCTTCCAGTTTGCGCAAGCTGATCGTACACATCATGGGCCCGTCTTCCGTTCCTCCGAGAATGGCCTTGGCCACGGCAGCCAGATGCACCACATGATTCGTAAAGGATTCCCATTCCGCAGCCCGCTCCTTGGAAGAAAGGCCTTTCAGCGTCGGCGAAAGCACATCCTCCGAGATCAGCTTCAACGAAGCGCTGGCCTTCTTAAGTTCCGGCACGCCACTCAATGGCTTGGCACTGAGATTTGCCACCAACGGAAAAGCTTCACTGCCGCTCATTGTTTTCTTTGCTTCTTCCAAGTAAGCCGTCAGGAAGGCGTTACGCTGTGCGCCATCTGCGCGGTCCGCTAGATAATTGCAAATGGTGGCTACCTGTGGTTGCAGCTTGCCGCTATAACCAGCCGCCCCCTTTTTGAGCGGGGTGATTTGCTTGGCGAGAAACTCATCCAGGGCATCGCCCTTGAATCCCACCAATCGGTCGCGGTTGATCCACTTTGCATCAATGGCCTTAACTGCATCCTGGTAGAGATTAAACCGTTTCGCATACGCCAAAAGATCATCCATCTTGGCTAGATGCAATTCATCGAGATTCTTGATCTCCGCCAAATCTCCGGCTGCGGAAAGTTGCTCAATCCGGTTCGTCAGGTCATTCTGCGCTTCAATCAGCCGCGCCTGAATCGCCACAAAAAGCGGATGTCCGCTGTTGTCCCTCAGCGATGCTTCATCCGCCTGCCTGACCTTGTCCAATGCTCCCGCGCCGCTTACCAGCACCGACTTGGTAAGATTCTGATAAGCGCTGGTCAGTGAAACTCCGCCTTGGAACAAACTTGAGCTCGTAGTCTTTTTAAGCTGTTCATCAACGGTGGCCTTAATTTTTGCAAGTTCATCAAAAGCCCGGCTGATGCGGGATTGATCCGCAGCCTGCACCGCGCTGAACAAATCCGCTTCGTTGCTCTGAAACTTTTTCAACGCGTTGCGCAGTTCGGCTGTCTGGTTCCAACTTCCAATTTGCGTCTGGATATTATTCGTGACCGACCGCAAAAAGGCTTCCAACCCCGCACGTAACTCGGTGTTATTGGCCAGATTGTTTGTGGAACTACTGCTGCCGGAAAGCGCCATGGAAGGCCAGGTTCCCTTGGCCGACTCATTTGTGGAGTACGTCCAGACCATGGTGGTTACCAGCTTGGGATCCGGCGTCGAGTCCTGTCCGGAGATGTAACTCAGCAATGGCGACATGAAATTTTTGGCGCCATCCTCGCTGATGGTTCCGTTGTTGGTCCCCTTGTTGCGCGATAAGATATCCGACTCCAGGCGAATCAGGGCAATCAACGCTTCTGCCTGCCCTTTCTGCGGCGCGCCGTCGCTCATCTTCATTTTCTGCCGGGACGCATCGATCAGCGGTTTTACCACGCCCGCTTCAAATACAATTCGCTGCGCGGTCTTGCTGTTCCGGTTGTATTTGTCGGCCAAGCCGGGAAATAGCCAATTTCGCTTCAGCGGCTTGTCCGCCAGTTCGTGCAGCTTGACATGAAAATCCCCAATCGGTATCAGCGGCGGCCGGGTGCCGGCCACATAAACCTGGTTGGTTACATATTCCGCAAACGTGCCGTTGTCGCGCATCGGGATGATGGATTGCTTCCAATCCTTGTTCTGCCACCCCGCGTCACCCACCGCTGTCCAGTAATCGCTTTGGTCTCTGATCCCACTCCGCAGGCTCGACATTCCCAACCACGCGAGCCCGATGAATAATGCCAACGCCCCAAAGCCAAAGCTGAACAAGGCGATCTTCCGGCTGCGCAACATTTTCTTAGTATTGCTCGCGCTTGTAACCAGGCCTCTTTCGCGAAAAACTTTTTCAATAAACAGGTCGCGGAGAAAATAGGCCCGCTCCCGTTCCCAAACTTTTCCTTCGGGCAAATCGTCCACCGGCACCCCAATCGCTTCTGCCAAATCCTGATCCAACGCGGACCCTTCGCGCATGGACGACGAAAAATAAATGCCGCGCAAAAAAAGCGGTTTGGCAGACCATTCGCCCGCGACGAAAATTGTTTCAAGATAGCGGCGCAAACGCGAGCTCAACAACGAGAGGCTGTGCGGCAGTGCATAAAGCGAATCCACCTCATCCGTCCGTCGGCCAATGGGATTTTCTGGAACGGGATCGCGCATTAAACCGAGGCGACGACGACGCAACCGCTGGACGACTTGATCCAGGTGCTGCGATACTAATTCGGGACGGAAAGGATTATCCAATGGCTCCGGATTGGACCAACCCATCATCTGATGCTGCAATTGGGGATCGGTCAATCCATCGAAAAATTCACGGAAACCATTTATTTTATCGCACTTGGTGATGATGACGAACACCGGAAACCGGACATCCAGGACGCGTTGGATGGTGTCGAGTTGCTGGGCGATTTTCCCGGCCTTCATCGCAATCTCCTCCGCCGAATTCTTGATCAAGCTGTCCGAGGGAATGACCAGAAAAAGTCCGTTAACCGGACAGTTCGGCCGGTTCTTTTTTAACAACTGGAGAAATTCCTTCCACTCGCTGGTCTCACCCGGCTTGACCTCTTCAAACATGAGTCGGCCGGCGGTATCGAGCAGGACGGCATTATTCGTGAACCACCAGTTCATATTGATGGTGCCGCCAACGCCCTGAAATTCGTCCTGCATGCCGGGCGGGAAGCCGACATTGCTATGGCGGATGGCCTCGGTCTTGCCGGACCCGGGTTCACCCACAATCACGTACCAAGGCAGCTTGTACAGATCCTTGCCCCGGGAGCGATACGCTTCAATGCCGCTTTCAAACTTTTTTCTTAAATCATCCAGCCGGGCGCGTTGGCCGGGATCACTGATGCCGCGCGGGGAACCCGAGCTATGCTGTTGAAGCTCGCCGCCCAGTTGGGCATTTTGCTTCCGACGCTGCCAGGAGCGCCACAGCAGATACCCACCAAGCAGAACCAACAGTAACACCACCAAAATAACCACAAACACCCACCCGCCTTTTCCCAGCCCTTTGGAAGCCAGAGCTCCCAGTCCCAAGGCGGCGATGATGGCCAGAATTACCTTGGCGGTTCTTGGCAGTCTCCAAATCGGCGCAATTGCATCCAGCAGTTGTTTAATCATATCCATACACTCGGCTAAATTATTTCTGGGAGGCAGTCACAGAAGCATCCTGTTTCAAAATTTGATCCAGCGAAGAATTCAAGTTCTTCGAAGCGCTTCGATACATGAAAAAATACGTGGCCAGCACTGCCAGCGTAAAACACAGGAAGATGATGCCAAGCAGCACCAACCGTCCGCCCGGCGGTTGCACCAGGTCGCGCGTGTCCACCGAACTATAGGCTTCCGGACAAATTTTGGCTGTCTGGTCGGTTTCCACCAGGTTGCGAATTCGCGGCGCAATTGTGAGCAGAGTCTTCCGCAAATATTCCGGCTGCTTGAAATAAATTCCCGTAAAACCCAACCCAATGCAGGTGTAATAAACTGCCAAACGCTCCGAAGCATCCTCGCTGGAATCCTTCATCGTTTCCTCCAGCAAATCGAAAAACTTTTCATCTCCTGCCAGTTCGTTGCGATCGTAGGCCAGCCGGTTCTGGTTCCATTGTTGCGCGAATGGCAGGCTGCTTTCTGAAATCATGGAATCCACGAAGAAGAGCAAGGCCAGTTCCATTTTCTTCGCCTGGGCGGCGAGTCGAACATCCATATTGGCCTTTTGCATCATCTCATCGAAAGCCGCTTTCACTTCCGAGCGTACGACCGCGTAGTCCATACTGGGCGCACCCTTCGTTGGCTGTGCGGGAGCCTTGGTGAAGAATGCCGTGCCGCCCGTGGGGACCGGACCGGATTTACGGGCAACACGATTGAGACGGCAAATGTATTGAAACAACGGTTCGGTCAAATCAAGCAACGTCATGGTCTTGAGGGGGAGTTGGGGACTGTCATGTAAATGGTGAAGCTGGCATCCGACCAATCCAGTTCATTGCCCGTCCAGCGGATGGCCGCCGATTTTTCCATCTGGATCTGCTGCCACATCCGCGCGCTGGCGGCGCGTTCCAACCGGAAATAATGCAGGTCGGAAGCGGCGGGCAATTCCAATGGCGGATGGCGCTCTTCCTTCAATTCAATTCCGCGAATGGCGCGCGTCGCGAGACTCAGCGGCATTAATTTAAACTTGTCGCCATCTTCGACATAACGGGCCAGGCCGGTGGCATCCAGTTTCGTTTTGATGCCCAGCAGGTACGCGCTGGGCAGGGTGAAATGTTCCTCCGCAAAGGTTCCAGTAAGCAGGCCGTTGACATTGGTGAAAGCCACCTTGAGAAAACTGGGTGCAACCGCTCCGCGCAAATGCGCGCGAATCTTCGTGGATAACTCACGGAAGCACAGGTACGGATTTTCGTGATTGTAAGGCGCGCATTCGAATTCATCCCGATCCGGATGCAAAGCGGTCAATTCCGCCAGCAACCCGCGCAGTTCCAAATAGATCGCAAAGGGTGTCAATCCCGGAGCCAATACCAATTGCGGCAATTGCGCGCTGTACCGGCTTAAGGTGCGCAGGCGCATCAATTGTTCAAATTGCAATCCGCGCAGGTTTTCCAGATTGAATCCTCCGCGCGACAACTGCACCACCAATTCTTTTCGGCTGGCCTCAACCTGGCTGACCAGATCGCGCACCATTTCCCGCAGAATGGGAGAACCGCTTAAAACCATGCAGGG
This sequence comes from Pedosphaera sp., assembly GCA_028293285.1. Lineage (GTDB taxonomy): Bacteria > Verrucomicrobiota > Verrucomicrobiia > Limisphaerales > Pedosphaeraceae > Pedosphaera. Next base: position 5,759 of record JAQGPC010000112.1, on the reverse strand, counting down.
CGGCACATACTCCGGGTCTTCCTTGGGAAGGCCAATATCATCACCCACCGCTCGCACAATTCGCAAAAGCGGAATCACTTCCATATCGGAAGCATCCTCCTGCTCAAACATCAGTCGGGAATTAATTCGGCGAACCTGGATTGGTTTGGGATTTTCCCCTGTATTTTCATCCGTGCATTCCGTCTCGCCGACGCGATAAAGCAGCTTCACGCGCGAGTCCGATTGCTGGCTCGGGTTCATGGTATTCGCGCGCGCATCCTGCCACAGCGGCACGCCGAGCAGAACGGTGAAACTCCCAGCACCCTTGGAAAAGGCTTGTTTGATATCCAGCGAAGGCAAGTCGCAACTCGCCGGATAATTGATCTCCAAGCCGCTGGGCATGATCGCGCGCAAGCGGTCAAACCGGATTCGCATGTTCTCCAGTTCATCCCGCGAAAGACGGGCTTCGACCAATCCATAAGGAAAGGCCCAACCCAAACGTCGCTCGTCCGAGATTTGGTCGTGGGCGGCCTTTTGCATCCGCTGCAAATGATGCGGTTGAAGAAACAGCCCTTCCTGCCAGTGAATTTGAACAGACATGATTTATTTTTTAATTGGCGGCGCGACCCATGATTAAGTTTTCTGCCGCTTTGGCAATAGCTTCCTGGATTTCATTTTCAATCGCCGGCTCTGTCGCATGCTCTTTCGCATGTTGAACATATTTGCGCCAGCAGACTTGTTCCAGGCTCTCGGACCATTTCTTCTCAATCTTTGCCCAATCCTCAATCACTTCCGGCGCGAAGCGCGCCGTGTGCTTCTTTGCGTAGGTCGAGCTTGCCCGGCCCACTGCCCCCAACAAACCGGCAATCAGTTTTCGCGTCCGTTCCAGTGGTTGGTTTAAAAGTTGGGTGGACACTTCGGCATCCCCGCCCAGATAGGGACCAGCCAGCTTGCCGAATTCCGCTTCCTTGCGAAAATTTGATTTCGGCGCCATTTGTTTCCACAACGCCCAGACCAGTTGATCCAGCGCCAGCGTCAATTCCGAAAGCGCCACCAGCATCTTCAAAGCGCGCTCGGGATCAGGTTGTTTGCCTGGAGGCAAACCCAGCCGCTTCTGTAATTCCGGCGGCAACTCGGGAAATCCGCCACCATTGTTTTGCGTCACCGCCAGGCCGGCTTGCTGCAATTTTCTGGCAAATTCGGTTTTGCTTTCCGGCGAAAGGCTTGGAGCCACGGCCAGCAGCTTTTGCAACAGCACTTCCGGGGTTTCCTGAACTGGCGCCGCCGTGGGCGCGGCTACGGGAGATGGACTGAAGGTGGATTGTTGCCATGCCGGAAATTTTTCCGACAGCGCGCTAAGATAAACTTTTCTTTTGCTCGGGACGACCCCCTTGAGGGCGCGCTCGATTTCTTCGGCAATGAAATTTTGCCGGGTCGGTGCCGCATCATCGGCAAAATTTGCCTGGACGAGCCGCAGGCGTGACGCCAGACCGCTCGCCCACATCGCTTCCTCGGAAAGATAGTATCCCATATGAACAACTACGGGCTTTAAGCACCCGGTTCCGAAATCATTTTTTAGCTCGAGTAAACCATGCTTGGCGTAATGGACTTTCCCAATACGTCAACCGGTTTAGTTCAATGAAATGCCATCATAAAGTCAACAGGAATGATGCTTTTCGTCCGTTGTCCGCGCTCTTTTGCAGCTCCGTCATTCGCCGGGATTAAATGGCTCCTCCTGCCTCGGGCGAATACGTGGGCCAAACATGAAGCCGCACCACTCTTTCCGCGAAGTCCAAACGATTTTAGAAACTGCCTACCACTCCTATATGCGCGCGTGAACGGCTGGAGCTGGCAAACCGTTCGGTGAGCTGAAAACCGTAATCAAACCGGACAGTAAGATTTTTGCTTAAGGTAAAGCGAAGTCCCGGGCCGACGGAAGCCAGGCTCACATCCTTGGGATCGCTGGCCACCCGGTCGAGCGTGTGAATCCCGCCGTAATCGAGAAAAGCCAGAAGCTGCAAATAATTAGCTTCCTGATTCGGGATAAACCTTCCCGCTTTTATGGCGGGCGAACGCAATTCATTGCTGATGAGCCAGCCATCATCACCGTTCACCAGTCGTTCATCATAACCTCGGACGGTGCTGTACCCGCCCACACCCAATTGCTCGCTGGGAAGCAATCGTGCATTAGAAGCCTGTCCAATGGCCTTGATCACCCATGAAAAATCCCACGGCAGACGCGTCACTCGTTGCGCGCTCAAGCGAAAATAGAAATACTCGGCCTTCGCCTTTTCGCGAAGCTTGTTGAAATGCGTGTCGTCATTGTCAACCGACAAGCCGCCGGGGCTGTAATATCCTTCGAGACCCATTGAAGTTTGTCCCCAGCGATCCGGCATCACCCCGCTATAGCCCAATTCAAATTGCGCGATATGAGTATCGGATTTCGAAAAGGATGTCCCGCCAAATTCCAGGTTGTTATTGCTGGATTTAAAATCAAATCCGGCATTGGCTTCATGTTGGTATTTGCCGATCTTGGGCAGTGGAACATTATAACGCATGCTGGCCTGATAACTTTCACCCCGGGATAGGGTTCCCGAAGCTACTGTTCCGAAATCCGCCATTGCGTCCACGTAGGATCCAAACAATGTGACCGTATTATGCCACGGCAATGGTGCCACGTAACTGATCGAATGGGCTTTTACCAATCTGAAGTCCGTGTCCGTCGTGTATTGATAATTCAATTGATGATCCAGCCCAAAAACATTGCCCCAATTGAAACCGGCGAGTAAACGATCTTCCCCCGTGAATTTTGTCCCACTATCCTCATAACCTGCGTAAACCCGCACCGGCAATTGGTCTCTCACCTGCAAAACCACGTCCGAATGACCAAGAGCGTCACCCTGCCGGAATTGCGCGCTGACATCACGAAATGGGTTTCGATTGGCCCACTCAATATCGGACTGCAATTTAGCCGCATCCAAAGAATCGCCGGGCCTGAGATGGACTTCAGATAGCATAAACGCATTGTTAAACCATTTGTGTCCTTCGTTTTCGACAACCACCTTTCCCACTTTTCCTTCCAGCAACCATAATTGGAGAATTCCATTCTCAATGCTTTGGTCCAAAAGAATCACGTCCACCAACGGCCGGTTTTTGCTCCGACAATATAAAATGATGTCATCTTCCAGATCTCTTATTTTATTTTCCGACATCGGTTGGCCCAAATAAGGCGCAACGACCGCCGGGAAATCCTTGCCCTGGATTAACGGAATATCTTTCACCACTAATCCGGTGCTGGCGGGAGCGCCTTCCTTTTTTACTTCACCTTCTGTTTTGACAATGATAATCCCGTTCAGCTTGGGGATCAGCGCCGCGTCGCCACTGGGATTTCTCGGTGATTTCGGCTTTTGATTTAAGCCCTTAATTTCTTTTTCAGGCTTAACCTTTTTCTCAGGTGTTTTGGGCAGCCGTTCGGGAGGCGCATTTGGATCGAGGGACTGTTGTGCAAATGACGAAGTCATCCAACATGCAGCCAGAATTAACATTGATACCGTCTTCATTATTTTCACCAAGTTCCGCTTTACCAAAACCCAATTTTTTACACCCGTATTAGAATCTTCGATGTGCATGGCGGGTAGATTATTTCGGGGTTTGAGGACCGGTTGTGGAACCTGAAACCACCATGCGACCACCCACCCACTTGGCATGATCTTCAATCCGGCGAGTTTCCGATTCCGCTTCCCCTTCCGGGAAGGGCACGTCCAGACCCAGCGTGGCAATGGAGCCCGGAGGACTGATTAGTTTTGTGTTGGCTTCCACTCGCGCCGTAAAGTTCACCCCGCCCAATCGCAGAACCGGGACGTCCACGTAGGCGATTCCCGCCAATTGCACGGACAACGTGCTGATGCCAAACCTGCCGCCGCCGCCCTGCACGAAGTTCGATTGAGGATCAACTCCGAATATCCCGTCCCAATCGACATCCGACCTTACTTTCAACGTGTCTTGGTCAATGAAGTGAATTGGCGTGGCCGATTTCGAGGCCAGATAGTTGACATTGTTGATCGCACTGGAGTTGGCCAGAAGAATGTCATGGCCGGCTTTGATGCTTAAAATTGGCACGAACACGCGGCCACCGCCGACTTGCAGCACGCTTCCACTGGTAACCAAATTCAATCGGGTTGCATTGATGCTAGTCGCCGTGGGATTCGGCGATAATGCGCCGGGATCAATCGAAATCAGGTCGCTGAAGGTGATGGTTCCAGCATTGAGATCACCAATCTGATAAACACCGGCATGCACCCGGGCTATTTCAGCCTGGGAAAGTTCCAATGTTCCGGCTCCATACAGTCCACCAAGATTAATGGTGGTGCCATTTTCAAACTGTCTCAGTGTGGCCCGTGAAACACCCGCATCAATCGTAGCAGCATTCAGTGACGCATCGATGGCAATTTGATCCCCAACCAAAGTAACCCCGCCCTTGCCGCGCACGGTGACCCCTGCGCCGATGGAAAGAACATTGTCATTGCCCGAGCTGCCGGCTGATAGAACTACCTTGCCGAGTCCGGCATCCACATTACGCGTTGCCGTCAATGCGCCATTTATAGTCGAAACGGAAATGTTTCCATTCGCAGCGGTAACGCCGTTCACACCATCTACAGTTCCGAGCGTCAAGCCATCCGCATCGGTGAAGGACACACCACCATTGGCCGCTGCTGCCAGCGTTCCCACGTGATTAGCCCCATCCAGAGTCACTGCTCCGGGGGTGCTCAGCCGCAGATTATTGACACTCACCGCGCCTGCTCCGGTTTCTGTGATGGCGCCATTATTAACCAACGCCAGCGTATTCACGTTGGCCGGAGAGATGGCCGCACTGATCGTGATGCCGCCAGCACTGGCATTGCCCACCTGCAACACACCGGCAGTAACCAAGTCCAGTTCACTATCGGTCAGGCTCAGCTTGCCGCCCGTCTCACTGCCCAAATCAATCGCCCGACCCGCCGTCAACTGCTGCACGATGGTGCGAGCGGTGCCGGAGTTGATCCCCTGCGCCACGTTCAACGAATCAGCGGTCAAGGTGATTGCATTATTCACTGTGCTCACGCCATTGACTGTATCCACCGTGCCAACCGTCAACGCATCCGCATCGGTGAAGGACACACCACCGTTGGCCGCTGCCGCCAAGGTGTCCACATGATTGGCTCCATTCAAGGTCACAGCTCCGGGGGTGCTGAGGCGCAGATTATTTACTGTCACCGCGCCTGCTCCTGTTTCACTGATGGCGCCATTATTAACCAACGCCAGCGTATTCACGTTGGCCGGAGAGATGGCCGCACTGATCGTGATGCTGCCAGCACTGGCATTGCCCACCTGCAATACACCGGCAGTAATCAAATCCAGTTCACTATCGGTCAGGCTCAGCTTGCCGGCTGTCTCACTGCCCAGGTCAATCGCCCGACCGGCACTCAACTGCTGCACAATCGTCCGCGCACTGCCCGAGTTGATCGCCTGTGCCACATTGAGTCCATCGGCGGTGAGCGTGATTGCATTATTAACTGTGCTGATTCCATTGACTCCATCTACAGTGCCTACGGTCAAATCATCGGCATCCGTAAAGGACAGCCCACCATTGGCCGAAGCCGCCAGCGTTCCCACGTGATTAGCTTCATCCAGTGTGACGGGACCCGCCGAACTGAGGCGCAGATTGGCTTCAGTGATCGTCGCCCCTGCGGCTTGGCTGATCGTGCTGTTGTTGATCAGGGCGAGGGTTGCGGCATTGGCTG
>JAQGPC010000110.1 GCA_028293285.1 Pedosphaera sp. | reverse complement strand
GCATCATTGAGCGTGATGTCGTGTGTCCCGGCATCAAAACTCGCCGTCCTCCCCGCCCCATTCACCACCAAGCTCCCGCTCTGCGTGATGTTCCCGCCGGCGACTGCATTCAAACTCCCCGCCGTGGTTCCTTTCAGGCTCAAAGCGCCCGCTTGAGAAATAAAACTGTCCCCGCCACTCTTGTTCAAAATCAAAGAACCAACGGCGGTGTTAAGCCGTGATCCAATCGCGCCGACATCGCCGCCGCCATTTAAGTTGAGCGTCGCTGAGGAAACCAGACCGGTACCAGTCAAAGCTCCCCCATGATTAAAGGTGATTGTCCCATCACTTCCGGAAGCACCGCTCCCGGGTGAATTGCCGCCGAATGCTGAAATGGAATTATTCAAAGTCAGGGAAGTGCCGGCAGTCAGGGTTACACTACCCGCAGCACCGCCATCACCATTATTATTCCCGTTCCCGCCATTAACTGTAATCTTGCTGACGGAAATGGCTCCACTCGCGGTTAAATTAACTGCACCGGCAGGATCGCCATCGTTATTACCCCCGAGGGCGGTTGCACCGTTTGCAGAAAGCGTTCCCGTAACGGTGATGTTTTTTCCCGGGGCAGCATTATTAATGATGGTGATATCTCCAGAGGAAGAAACTCTCGACGACGGGGTCGTATTAAGGGTCGTCAAGGAGATATCTCCGGTGTTGGAATCAATCGCGGCAGCAGTTCCTCCGAAGGTGCCTCCCTGAATAGTGATTCCACCCGCAGCAATAATTGAAGAGGAACCCGTCATCGTAAAGGTGGCCGCGCCGGCATCTCTGTTGGCAGCACTGGCTCCGACATCATTGAACGTGGCGGTAAAAGCACCACCGCTTGTAGCCGTAGTTGAATCGGGAGTTAAATTAATGGTGGCATTATTCAGGAAGATGGAATTCCCGGCTTGCAGGGTCAGATTATGAATGGAGGAATCACCCGAGACATCCACGCTATTATTGAAGGTGATGTTATTATTTGCCTGTAGCGTGACATCCGCGCCGCCCAAGGCGCTCACAAGACTGCTTGGTGAAAAGGTTACATTAGCACCCGGGTTCTGCGCGAAGGTCGAATTATTTGCAATCACTCCAGCCCCACCTGTGGCCACTGTAATATTTTTGGGATCAAGCAAAAGTTTCCCCACGCGACCATGCGGAGCGCGGAAGTCCACCGTCCCTTGAAAGTCGAGTGCTTGCTTGCCCGAGATTTCAGCGAAGCCGCCATTCCCGCTTTGGCTCCCGCCGCGCCCAGATACGTTGCCATAAAATTGCGTGTATCTATCTGACCAGACAATTACCCTGCCGCCGTTGCCGGTGGTTAAGGCATCGGCCTTGATGCTCGCCTGCGAGCCCACGAAAGTTCCCTGCGAATTTTGCACCGCGGAGTTTTTGCCCTGATAATCTCCGCCGACCAATACTGAACCGCCGCCCGCATCGCCACTCACATCAACCAACGCCTGGTCGAAAAGTCCAACATGGTCGCCGAGCATTTTTACCTGTCCGCCTTTGATGCCTGCGGCATCTCCACGCGCTTCGATGGTTCCCGAATTGATGACGGTGGAGGGATCAGTGGCATTGTGACCGCCATCCAAAGTTATGGAACCGCCGCTGCCGTTTGCGTTGTGCGCTGAGAGTGTTCCGGAATTGGCGATGTTGCCCCCGGAGGATTTCAAAACAATGTGACCGTTCTCGTTCACCAAGCTCGTGGCCCGAACCACTCCCCCATTATTAATGGCCAGTGCATAAATATTTCCACCAGCGGCTTTGAGTTCGGCGGTCGTTGCTTCCAGTGTGCCAATATTGTTTACACCTTTGGCCGTCTGCGCAGCAGCAGAATTTCCCGCAAGCACCGAGATGCGTTCCTGGCCGGACTGGACCAATTGCACGGAGGAACCAGCCGCTAAACCGATGGTGCCTTGCGGAGCGCTAATAGATCCGGAATTTTCCACCATATGAGCGATGAGAAAAACATCGCCACCCAAAGCGCCAATGGATCCCTGGTTGTTGACGCTCGCAGTTGAATTTCCCGATAAGGTCAGATTTACTCCCGCGAGAAAACTTTCGTTTTTGATATCCAAAGTGGAAGCGACGAAGCTCCGGGTATTCACCTGTCCACCCGGTCCCACCAATATTCCGTTTTGATTGATCAAATAAATATGACCGTTGCCTTGGAGTGAACCGTAAATGGAGGAAGGGTTCGCCGAGATTACCCGGTTGAGCGCAGCTGAACTTGCCGAGGGTTGGATGAACTTGGTGAGTTCACCGGCGGCGATGGAGAACTCGCTCCAATTAATAATCACCTTGTCGGTGGTCTGATTAATGTTGAGGACGCCCGGAGCCGGAGAGCCGATGGTGGCGACACCGGCCTGCACCTGACCGCCGACGGGGTTTGCGTTTGCACGGCCGGCAAATAATAAAGGGAGGGCGAGGGAAGATAGACAAAAAAGTGTTTTAGTTTTCATGCGGGCCTTATTGATTTCCCAAATTATCTTTCGGCAAAATGATTCATGGCACAATTTAGGGACGGAATAACCCAATGGAGGAAAACGCACTCCACGAATTTTTGTGTGATTAAAGGTGCGCTGCGAAAAGGGGTCAAGCAGTTAATTGCCTTTTGGGGTGCCCTTTTGGCGCTTTTTGAGGCGTCCCGACGGAAATCCGCCTTACGGAATAAGTATTACCCGGAAACCGATATCCGACCGCTTCATGGCAACTGGATCATTCTTGTAGCTCTTTTCCAGGTCGAATGGCTTGGAAAATCCGCCAGTGCTGTTAAACGCCCAGCCGCGCATCGGTTTCTCCGCATCCGGACTGTCGCACCATTCCCAGACGTTGCCCAGCACGTCATACAATCCATATTTGTTTGCGACCTTGGTGCTGCCCACGGGAGCCGTCATATCTCCCGGATTGGTCTTCTTCACCACGGCGCTATCCACGCGCACTCCTTCGGCAAAGAATCCCCATTGAACTTCCGTCGGCAAGACATAATGCATGGCACTGCCGCCAGTCAGGTTGGAGAATTTGGCTTTATCCAGTTCTGTGAGTTTGCGGCAAAATTCCGTGGCCACCGTCCAACTGACATTCTCCACCGGCCGGCGGGGATCGCCGGCAAACTGGCTTGGGTTGGCGCCCATTACCTTTTCATATTCCGCCTGGGTGACTTCGTACTTTCCGACATATCCTCCTTCTTTTGTTCCCGGCAACTTATCCACCCAGACCAGTTGCATCCCGGTCGTGCTGGCAAAAGTTTTTCCGCTGAAGGCAATTCCCAAAGGATTCAGTCCCGTCTGGATCACGGCAACGATGTTGCTCACCTTGTCATCCATAATTAAATCATAGCTAATTTTGCCAGGCCGGAGAAAAAGGTTGGTGGGAGTAATTCCCAATTGGTTTCCGGTGGCATGATCTTTGATCAGCGCACCGGGTGGCGCACTGGTAATGGAAGCCGTGCCATAACTGAAACGAAAAATGTGCGGCGGGGTCGTTCCGGTTTTGCTGACCGTCAACACTTCTGTGACCGGATCCAGTCCCGGGTATCTCGCCACGAGTTTATGATCGCCCCAGGCTAACTTTTGAATCTGCTCCACTGCACCCAGATTGTTGCGATCTTCGAAAATAATTGCCGCAGGGGGATCGCTGCTGAGAGTTACCGACATGGCGGCTGGCAACAACTTCACTGTGATGTTCGCCAAACCCTTTTCGCCTGCCACCACATTCGTCTCAAATGGCTCGTAACCCGGCGCGGTGAATTTATAAGTATAGCTCACCCCCGGTCGTTGATAGACACGCTGTGGCACGACGCCCACACTTTTTGTTCCACTTGTAATCGTGGCATCAGGCGGCTGGCTGTCCAGGTTCGCGGTGCCGTAGGCAAATGCAAAGGCAAACGGCGTGGCAGTTCCTTTCAACGCCTGTTTGGTAATGACCTTGTCCTCCAGATCGCCGAAGTGCGCGGTGGCGGAATAAGTCCCCGGTGCCAGGTTGGTAACCAGTGGGCCGTTCGCGGAAGTGTAGCCAATTTGCTGTTGAGTATTTGGGCCCGCCACCGTTATCAAGGCCGGAGCCAGATCGCTGGTAAACTCAAGAATCGCGTTGGTCGTGACCAGTTTCGCGTTCACGGTGAACTTCCCGCCTTTGGCAATGTTGACCGTCACATTGGTGCCTTCAAAACCAGCTCGTTCAAACTTGAATGTCGCCGGGCCAACCGGAGCGAGCATTTCAGCAGGCGTGGGGCCAAACCGATTCTTTCCGGCCCATACCGTTGCGCCGGGCGGTTCGCTTCTCAGGGCGACGCGTGCATACTCAAAGTTGAAAGTGAAGTTGGTTTTTTGCCCCGGTGTCAAAATGAGCGTCGCTGTCAGTGGAGGCCAATCGCGAAATTGCGCGGTGACCTGGTTGGTGCCGCTGGGAACCAGTTTGCGGGCGGGCATCTCATCAGACTCCTTGCCATTCAAAATCAATTTCGCGCCATCGGGATCACTGCTGAATTCCACAATTGCCGCCTCGCCTTGAACTGAGAGCGGCTTCAAAACCGAATTTAGTTTTACTTCCTCGTTGGGTTTGACCGACGCGGTCAACCGGGCGGTTTCGAAATTTTTTCCAAGATCCAACTGGTAGGTCACCGAACCCGGCTTTTGGAAAATAGTGAGCGGTGTTTTACCAACTTCCTTTCCATCCGCCAGCACGCTCGCATTCGGCGGCTGACTTTCCAAATGAACCGTTCCATAGTCGAAATCAAACTGAATGGTCTTGGTTTCACCTTTTGCCAGATAAAACTTCTTCACCACATCAACCAGCCCTTCAACATGCGCTGTCAACTCATGCGCACCGGGTGCCATTTTTATTTTGACCGGTTTCCCGGGGGACGTTTTCATGGACGTCGATTGTCCCGTGCCAAGAATTATGGCTGGAGCCGGTCTACTTTCAATGATGACCCGCGTTGGCCGGTTGGAAGCAAAAAAAACGCCGATGCCTGCCAGCACAATTGCCACCGCAGCCACGACCAGGATACGACCGGAAACGGCTGGCTTCGGGCGAAGCACTTCCAGATCGGCCTTAAGTTTTTCCAGGCTGTAATCCTGAATCGAGAGATTGGGATCGAGCAACCGATTGCAAAGCGTCAACCAAGTGGCGCTATGGTTTTCAAACAGGTTCGTCCATTCACTGGAAGACTCGATTGGCAAAATCAACCAATCCGATGCATCGGTTAATTCACGCTGCCGGACCAACTGGTAAATGATCTCGCCGATGGACCGCAAGTCGGCAACTTCGTACCGCTGCACCTCCGCTGCTCCGCCTGGCAAAGGATCGGAAACAACGACTTCGGCTTGCTGGATTTTTGCGCCACCGATTAATACATTGGTCGATTTAAGGTTACCGTGGGAGCGGCCGCAAATCCGTTTTAAATCCAAGGCTCCGTCCAGCATCGAACGGATGATGTGGTAAAAACCTTCGTAGCCCAGAGTGACCCGCCCTTCGATAATTTTATGAATCGAGCGGGGATAAAGCCGGGTGACGTACCAAGCGCTGTTCCCGTCGCTGCCAGAATCAAAAATGGGAGCGACATGTTTGGAGGATTCCGCCGCTATTTTTTGCAGCGCAACGCGCTCGGCAAACGAGCGGTTGAGATCTTCCAGCAGGGCGGCCAGACCTTCACGCGATTCCTGATCTCCGCCCACATACGATTCGAGCGAGAAAACCTTGACCGCATAAGTGTTGGCGCTCTCACCCGCCTTGTGCGCGTTATAAACAACCGCCCCTTGGCCCGAGGCAATCTCCCGGTTGGTCTCGAAGGAACCGTAGGAAGCCATGGGTTAATTGGAATTTAAGTTACGTGATACAGTTGGAATATTTTTACCCGGCCTAATCCGCGTCAGAACGGATCGGGCAATCCAACTCACCTTGCGCCAACAAAAATTGGGACGAGCTTCGATCACTTCGCCATGACGTTGCGCGGCGGCGTGAGAATTTCAATTCCGCTTTGTTGAACCAAAATATTCAAGGTGTTCGTCCCCTTCGCCCAACTGCACTGGCCGAGCGGCAAAATCTGGCGGCGTGGATCTTGATTACCGGGATGATCCGCGCGGGCCGGTCCCGGCAAATTTGCCAGCACGAGCACATGGGTCACTCCACGGGCCAGCCACTTGTTCCACAACGGATCATTCATCTTCAAATTATCGCTCAGGCTTTTGCCGGAAACGAAGCTGACGGTAAACTTGTCGAACGCATCGGCCCGCTTCGCATCACCGGTCTGCCAATATTTGGTCATGCTGTAAGCTTCCCAACTCGGAAGACTCGTCGGATTGACTCCCACCAAATCCACCAGCATGGAACTGTCCTTGAGCGACTGGTCCAGGTTCACCTGGATATTATATTTGGCAATTGGCCCGGGCTTGCCCGGACTGCAGGTGTCGCATCCCGAAAATAAAACGGCGAAACCAGCCAGCAGCACAACGGAAGTCAAACGGAGCAATCTTGTGGTGTTCATATTTTTTTGGTTGTGGCATCAAAATGCAATTTCAATGGCCATCACGTGGGCTCAAATTACAAAAGGCAGTCGCCGGGTCAATCCCAAACTTCTTGTTTCCGAGCCCCAGGCGTACAAATTGCAGGGTTTAAGGCGTCTTGATGAACGGCGAATTCAAGGTGGGGGTATTGAGTGTGGGCGTATTCAGTGACGGGGTATTAACAGAAGGTGTGTTGATGGTTGGCGTGTTGAGTGAAGGAGTATTGACTGTCGGTGTCTTGATGGAAGGAGCAGTAGGCGTGCTTTGTGGCAAGCCGAGGGCTTTTCGTGCCGCCATGCCAACCAGCGCCGATTTGATGATCTCCGCCTTCGGCTGGCCCAGCGTTCCGACCAGCCGGAGAAAATCCGGCATCATGACATGCCGCGAATCGGCTGATGCATTTCGTGGAACCATGCCGATTCCAGTGGCAAGCGAACGTTCGAGGGCAAAATGCACGGGAAATTTTTCAAAAGGCGAGTTGGCCACAACATCGGCGATGGGAATGTCACCCGCGGTCGTCGCGGAAAACGAGGCGCTCTCCGCTTTAAAGTCAGCCAACTTGATAGTGCCGGTTCCCGCCCGGACATTGGCATTCACATAGGTAAGCGGAGATTCCAAAATGGAGGGCGAACTTAAGGCGATGGCCACCGGCACCAGGAAGCCTTTCACGAGCGGTGAAGTAACGTCGAGATTTGCATTGTCAATGGTGAGGTCAAATTGACCATTCAGGTTCTTGCGCAAATTGGGACCGGTGATACCCGCGCCGCGAAACTGACCTTTGGCGAGCAGGAAACCTTTGATGTGTCCGCGCTGTTCCGGCGCGAAGGTATTGACCAGCGGTTCCAAGGAAAGTTTTTCAGCGGCATAGGTTCCACTATATTGAAATCCGGGAACCTCAAGATTCAAATCCAACAGGACGGAAACGGGCGTATCATTGAGAACGAACTGCAACGGCTTGAGATTAATCTGGCCACCGTCAATTTTTGTCGTTGCCACCAAATCTTTGATGCCCACTTCCCGCAGGGTTAATTGTTTAATCCGGACGTCCAACGTGAATTGCTGAAGCGGCAACTTGATGGGAGCGGGTTCCACCTGCGGCTGGGCAGTAGTCGGCGGCGGAGTTTGAACTGGCTTGGCCGCAGACTTCGCGGCGGTGCTGGCCGGTGCATTCGTGGGTGCCGGCGATAACAGAGCATAGATCGGATCCAGGTTGATCGCTTCGGAACTGATTTGCAGATCACCGGAAATGACATTCGGCTTAGCCATGTCCACCCGGCCAGCAAACTGGACAAACGTTTTGTCGCCGCCCGGCTGGAACCAAGTCAACTGCGTCTTGTCCAGACGTAAAACTTTCCGGGCAAATCCAGCGTCAACCTTCAACCCGACTGCCAAAGGAACCTTGGGAAGTTTTCCCTCGGGATCCTTCAGCAACAGGTTGGCGATGCCAAATTCTCCCTTCACACTGGTGTCGCCATTGGCATCGTAAGCGGCACTCGCATCCGCGTTGATGGAAACGGAAGTCAATTTTTTATCACCCAGCGCCGAGGTCAGAAACGGACTGAGCGCATTTTGATTCAGATCATTTAATTTGAAATCGGCCTGGCCGGTTTGCTTCTTCAGGTCATACTGGCCCTTGAGGGAAAGATCACCGCCGGGTAAATCGCCCAAAGCTACCTTGCCGATGAACTGACGAATCTCCGCCACGTTCTCGCGCAGGAGCACATCGAGATTAATATCCGAAGCGATGGAAACTTTCGGCAACTGGTTCGCCGGGTCTGTCATCAGAAAATTGGAAAGGTGAATTTCGCCGGTGACCGCGGAATCCCCCTTCGCATCGTAATTAGCGGTGGCAGTCGAGGAAATGGAAATGGACTTGAGCGTCTTGTCTCCCAATGAGGAGGCAAGCAAGGGACGCAACGCATTTTGATTCAGGTCGGTTAACTTGAGAGCAACCTGTCCGGCCTGTTTTTTCAGATCGTAATTGCCAGTCACCTCGAAGCGTCCGCCCGGCTGATTTCCTTGATCAATATGCCCTGCACATTCTGCAATATTGGCGATGTCATTTTTCACGGCGGCGTCCACCCTGATCTCAGCCGTCAGTGGAACATTCGGAAGTTGATTTTGGGGATCAACCACCAGGAAGTCGGCCATTTTGAAATCGCCCTTAATTAGCGATTCGCCTTTGGCATCGTAGGTGGCATCGGCAGTGATGTTGATATTGGCGGAGGCCAGCGTCATGTTGCCGAGCACCGGGGCGAGAAAAGAACTCAGCGCAACCTGGTTCAAATCAACCACGCGCGCGCGGAGTTGGCCACTACTGTTGGTGAGATTATAATTCCCGCTGATGTCAAAGGTTCCCCCGCTCTTCCCCTTCGCTTTGAGTGCGCCAATCAACTTCCGGATCTCCACGGTTTGATCTTTTATTCCCGTGTCGAAATCCACTCCGGTTTCAAATTGTTCAAAGCGGTACGCAGAATATTGGCCGGTAAAGTTTTCCAGTTGCAAATTGCCCGCAATGGATTGGTCAAGGATCGGATTATTTGTGCGGCTCGGTGTCAGGTTTGTTTGAAGCAGCCGGGCAGTAAGCTTCACCGCGCCGGACGAAGCCTTAAGTTCCGGCATCGAAAGCAATTCGGCAAGCTTGGGCAATGAGGTATCCAGCTTCGTCTGCACGTCCGCATTTCCACTTTTAATATCATAGTTGCCGACACCATTGATGCCGAGCATTGGCTGTTTTTGACGAAGCACCTGGAGGTTGTATTCCTCCAGTTGAACTTTGCTGAAGTCCTCCACTTGTCCCCGCACCGTCACCATCACATCGGTTTGATCGATGTTGCGCGTGCCGGCCTTGGCGGAGAGGTCAGTCACTGACGAACTGAAATCCACTTTTATTTTTTTTCCCGCCGCTTGCGCCAGGAGATTTAGTTTGAGATTGGCCAGCCCGGTGTAATCGCCGATGAAGCCGCGCCAATCCGCGAGATTCAAATTGGTGATGACCAGCTCAAAAGCCGATTCCTCAACCGCGGTGGAATTGGTGCCAAAGGAAAGTTTCATCGGACGGGTCAATGCGCCGAGCAGCAAAGGCGATTGTTCCTGGTTGCCCGTAAGCGCGAAGGTGCTGATGAGCGCGGTCTGTTGCACCTGGTCAATCGCCACCTTGAAATCCACCTGCAAGTCGAGCGGCTTGGTTGTCGCATCCTTTTGGCTCACACCAAATTTATTCGCGTTAAACTTTCCGGTGACGTTGATGATCTTTCCGCCGTTCAACAATTCAATCTCATTCGTGGAACTCAGCGTGGTTAATCCAAAATCCAGACCGAGGGATTTTCCAAAGACGTTGAGCATCTGCCGGTCAATGGCAGAAACTGCCAGCTTCACCTTCCCCTCCTGCTTCACCAAATCCAGCGGCCCGCTCAAATTAATTTGTGCGAGCGTTTTATCATTTCGCAAAAAGGAGAGCGAAAGCTGGGTCAGTTCGGTGGGAGTCAAATCACAATCCAAGCCGACATGCAATGCAGCCAGATCTTTGTAATCATCTGGGGCTTGGCTGATATCGAAGGCAGCGTGACCGCGAAAACTTGAAATTTGCAAATCAGTGGTAAGTCCACACTCAAATTGGCCTGCGAGTTTTGCCATTAAAAGCGAACTCGGCAAATTGGCCCGCATCTGGCCGGGCGTCTTGTCGAGTTTCGCATCCACAGCGATGTCAACCTTGGTGGTTTTACCGTTTCCAAAATCAGCCACGTTGATGACGAGGTTGGAGGCTTCGGCAGTTTCGCGCGTTCCATCCAGGCTGTGCCGCACGAGACGAATGGTGGCATTCGTCAGTTGCAGGCTCTTTACCAAAATTTGCGGGGGCTTGCCGGATTTGGGCGGCGGGTTGGCCGGGGGCGTTGACGAGGAGGACAACAAAGGATCGATGTTCCGGCTCCCATCCGCATACTGGGTGATTTGGATGACGGGAGAATCAATCGAGAGCAGGTCCACATTAATATTGCCGCCGATGATATCCATCAGGCTATAGCGCGTGCGGATCGCCTTGGCCGTCAGCAGCGGTTCCTCGACAACGCTGGTTTTAATCTTCACGTCTTCCAACGTGACTTTAAAAAATGGACTGATGCTGGAATCGCCCACGGTGATGGTGGCATGGAGCGCGGAGTTCACCTTCGGCAGGATAAAATTATCCAGGAAGAAATGGCTGGTCGCGAAGAAATAGAACAGGATTAAAAAGAGAAACGTCCCGCAACTAATCCAGAGCAGGCGTCGCGGCCATCGCCGCGGCTTTTTGGGAGCGGGAGCTGGTGCCCATTCATCAGTCATAAAAGCGAATCAAACATCATCTGCATCATTAACCAAATTTTCCCGAAAAGCTTAACTTTCTGTCCAAATCAATCAAATCAATATTCACCGCCGGTAAATCAGATGGTCACAGCAGCGGCAAAGCTGCGAAAAGGCGACCACCTTTCTGACCTGGAAAGATTTGTTGGCATTTAAATTTGCTGAAGGCACACTTTGCCAGCAAACATGGATCTCAAAGAATTTACATTCCGCATCGTCCTCCTGTTTATTCCGGGCCTTATTGCCTTGATGGTCTTTGAAAGGCTGACAATCCACAAAAAGCTGCAACCTTTTTTCTATGTGTTAAGTGCAATGGTTTTTGGTTTGGGAGCGTATCTTTTCATTTGGATTTCATCTTTGGGCCTTTTTCCTTGGTTTAACGAGACCTGCCTCAAGGATCACCTCATCTTTGGTTTGAACTACTATACAGATTTTGAATTGCCCAGCCAAATTGCCTTCTGGGAAGTCCTTCAAGACATCAAAAGGCCATTACAATTTACTGAAATTTTAATGTGCTGCATTTCAGCGGCTATCATAGCATGTTTTGCCGCTTTTATATCCAACCGCAAATGGCTTTACCGGTGTGCCCGAGAACTAGGCATCACCAAAAACTCAGGAGAGGCAGACGTCTGGGGACTTGTGATGTCGTATGATAACACCGTATATGTCACTTACAGGGACTTGGAAACCGATTTAATGTACGACGGCTGGATTCAAGCATTCTCAGAATATCAGGATATAACTGAGTTATATCTTAGAGACGTATGTATTTATAGAAATACAACGTCAGATTTCCTTTATCAAACAGGTGGATTATACCTGAAAATAGATCCTAAAAAAGTTATTTTAGAATTCAGAGGAATACCAATTTCAGAACAACACAAAACGACTCAGATTTCCGATTATGAACAAAAACAACGAGAAGCCACAACAGTCACACGGGGGGTTACAGAAGAAGGCGGGGGTCAATCCAACGCCAGTACAACAGCGCCCGCCGCCGCCGCAGCCGCAGCCCCCTGCGAAAGCGCCGCCCAGCAAACCCTAACTTCCTAACCAATTGTAGGACTGAATATGCCCAAAGGAAATAAAAATGGTTCTCGTCAGATAGTGACTGAGGGAGTGGTTAGGGGGTCAGTTATAAAGCAAACGGCAGCTCCACTACGTCCACCGCCCCCGCCGCCTCAGCCCCCTGCGAAGTCGCCGCCAGCCAAGTAAACTTCAATAAGTTGAGCCGATATGCCTAAGGAAAATAAAGAAAATTCTGGTAAACTGGAAAATTTCAGCATGCTGAAGCGGTCGGTTCACAATCTAGCGCCAACCAACCAGCGTCCACCACCTCCTCCACCTCAGACTCCAGCTAAGACTCCACCTGAGAAAAAGCCAAAGTAGAAACATAATAGCAGGATGATTTGATATGGAACAACAGGGAGATGAGGAACTGAATGAAAACGTCAATCCAGCGGACGGCAAGATTCTCGGGTTATATGGCCTGAATCCGGCTCCAACAGGTGAGCGCCCACCACCGCCGCCGCCCCAACCTCCGACAAAGGATCCGCCCCCAAAAAAGCCATAGTAAGGTATGATTCGGCTTTGAGTCCATGATCCAAGGTCTCCCAAAGCTCGCGTCTGATCCCTCATAAATCTATCGAACCAAGGCGTTCAAGGTTTCTTCTGGCCATCCGAATGGCTGTCGTCTCACACTACAAAAAAGTCGGAGGGACATCCTCTGCCACCAGCTTATACCGAAGCAAGGGCCAATCACGAAAGACACCCACAATCATCATGAGCTTCGGAATTGTCCGTGATCGTTTACTCATTCTCTCGATAGAGGCGTGTAAGTTTATCAAGATTCTCAGGGAACGCGAAAGATTAGTTGGACATTCCATTGGTTTCGATTATTTAATGCTCCCGTTCAGGCAATTAAAAATTTATGGAAGCACCTGAAGTTCCAACAGAACATTTACACGAACATATCCACGAGCACGCGCATGCCTCTGGCGGCAAGGTGAAATGGGTGATGGGAGTGGCACTGAGTTCAGCTTTGCTGGCCGCGTTCGCCGCCGTGTCCGCGCTGATGGCCGGCCATCATGTCAATGAAGCGATGATCGAACAAATCCGGTCCTCCGACCAATGGAATTTCTACCAGGCCAAAGGCGTGAAAGCGGCGGTGCTGGGATCCAAAATTGAACTGCTGCAAGGCCTGGAAAAGGAGCCCAGCGAAAAGGACAAGGAAAAGCTGGCCGAGTACAAGAAGGAGCAGGAAGAAATCATGAAGGATGCGAAGGAGAAGGAGCATGCTTCCCATCATCATCTTAATACTCATGTAATGTTTGCCGCCTCCGTCACTTTTTTTCAGGTGGCAATTTGTATCGGCGCTACTTCCGTGCTGACTCATAAACGCCCTTTCTGGTACGTGAGTCTGGTCTTCGGATTCGGGGGTTTGGCTGCGATGATAAAAGCATTCCTGTCCTAGGCTGGACAAGCCCGTCCAACGCGCCGCCATCATTTATTAGCACGAATTTTCCGCTTGGTTCCTCATCCGAGCTGGTATTAACTTGGCCGCAACCAAAGCGCCAAGAGTATGTTCTATAAAATCGATGCCAGCCGGATTAGCTTTCGCGAATATTGGTGGGGTTCCCCCCTTGCAGCAATTTTCGTCGCCTGGAGTATTAAATTGTTCCGCCGACAAATTCCCTGCTCTTCGGATGATCCAAACGTGGATTCTCTCCAGGCACATGAACTTTTAAATGTCCCCTTGCCGCAGGATGTCTTGTTAAAGTTCCAGCCGCTGATTGAAGAATTGCGCGCATATGGTTTTCACTCGCCTGTATTCCACGAGATGATCGATCCCTTCCATTCGACCAAAATCTATTTTGCCAATTTCTGCCATGAATCAGGTCAGACCTTCGCACGAATTCATTATCGTATCTGGAGCTCGCCGTATCCGCCACGAATCCATCTATTCCCCATTTTTATCTCGTCCTTTACCGACGGAACCTACCTTGTTTCGACTGCGGGGAAAGCGGACATGGCTGCTCCACGCACCTGCCGGATCAACCGGAAGTTAAAGGCTGCACCTCACACTTTGTGGCAATCGCACCAGCAGGAATTAGCCAAAGAGATAATGCGCAAGGCGGTTGTTCCGGTTCGCAACGAACTGGAATTGCGGGTCGCCATGGAAAAATACCATGTGGAGGTCCGCGACTTTCATCTTCGGCGTGGTGTCTTCAAGGAAATGTCGGGAACGGAACAACAACAAGCAACGAACAAGGCTGAAAGTCTGAGTGCTTACCGGGCCAGCGGACTTCAACATCCGGAGGTGATGGCGGAACTTCACCTGTTGCAAACCAAGCGGGCCGGCTGGGGCGGCATCATCACTATCTTTATAGTATCACTCGTTCTGTTTTTGGGTTTTGGAGCCAAGGAGTGGTCATGGGAATTCACAGCCATGTTAGTTCCAATCCTGTTCATTCATGAGTTGGGACATTATCTGGCGATGCGCATTTTCCGGTACCGAAACTTGCGAATGTTTTTTATTCCGTTTCTAGGCGCCGCAGTATCAGGCCGAAACTTCAACGTTCCGGGATGGAAAAAAGCGATTGTATCGTTGATGGGACCGGTGCCCGGGATTGTATTGGGAGTAATACTCGGCTGCGTGGGCATGTATCTGCATAAAACGGTTTACCTCAAAGTAGCGTTGGTCACACTCATTTTAAATGGATCGAACCTTGTTCCCATGCTGCCGTTCGATGGTGGTTGGGTGATGCACGCGGTGCTTTTTTCGAGACATTACGTGTTGGACATTATCTTCCGTGTATTGGCGGCACTGACCCTGGTAATAGCCAGCGCTTTTCTGCAAACCAAAGCGCTGATGTATGTCGGCATCGCGACTCTCGTCGCACTTCCGGTGACATATAAACTGGCCCGCATCGCGGCGGACTTGAAGACGCGGGACATCTCGCCAGCGTCAACCGACGATCAAACGATTCCACCTGCAACGGCTGACCTTATCATTGGGGAAGTAAAGAAGGCATTTCCAAAGGGTGTCACCAACAAGGCACTGGCGCAGCATACGCTTAACATCTTTGAAAACTTGAACGCGCGTCCGCCGAACTGGCTTGCGACAATTGCATTTTTATTCGTGCATGGCGGGAGCGTGCTGCTGGCAATCATCTTTGCGATGATTTTCTTTGTCGCAAAGCAGGGTGATTTGAAAAGTTTTATAGCGGCAGCAGCGGCCATTCCCCAACACAAGCTCGCCTGTGAATCAGTAAAAACCTGGTCTGGGACGGAAGTTACCGGGTTGCCGACCGCGCAACAGAACACCCTGGTTGCCACTTTTACGCGTCGTAACGAAGCCGAGACAGCGTTTCAGAATTTTACAAATCGTCTGTCGGCGAATGCAGCCGCAAAATTATTTGGCGAATCAATGCTGGTTACCTTGCCGGTGGAAGATGATGAGGCGCGGAAAAAATGGCTGCTTCAATTAAGGAAGCAAACGACAAATGTTTTTGTAGAGATCACCAATTCTTCAACCGCCGTTTCCGTGGCATGCATTGCACCGACCGAACAAGTAGCAAAGGAAGTGGAGGAGGAATTGCGCGGGTATATCAGCGTTTCATCGACACTACACTTGATTCCACCTTGGATGCCACAAGACGCGCGGAGCGAAGAACAACGCAAGCAACATCGTCTCGCACGCCAAACTTACGCCAAACTTCTGGTAGCAAATGCAGCGGGGTACAAAGATCCAGAAGCACGCTCCTTACAAACGCGGATGGCGCAGGCACAAAGAGAAGGCGACCGGGCGGAACTGACGAAACTGCGTGGCGAGCATGATAAAATGATGAAGGAGGCAAGCAAGCGTTACATAGAGAAGCTTAAGCAGGAAGATGTGCAGAAAGTGGATGCGAACCTGATAGACCTATACCTGAAATTGCCGGCCGAAAGAGGAACGAATTGGGTTGCTGAAGCATCACGGACGCTTGGCCCGCGTCTTGGCCAGTTGCCAACGGAGGCCGATGCCAAAGCGGAAGATAAACGCTACTCTTCGCACTGGGGATCGGTTTCACGCAATGGTCTGCTCCTTAGCATTTCCTGGGTATCCTTTGACCATGTGTTTGAGGGCGGGCCCGCGTTTGCCAACTGGTTATGCACAAAGGGTTGTATAGACCTTAAATATGACCTTCAACCGGGCGGGTTCGGTTTTGATGATTTGGGTGATGAGTACTGATCGATTGTAGAGAGGGAACTATGCTGCGAGGCAAGTCAGAGACTTGACCGGCATGGCATTCTGTTGATCAACAAATTATTGTAGATTTAACAGACCGCATGTTTCGCGTCATTTTTCATATGGACATGGATGCATTCTACGCATCTGTGGAGCAGCGGGACAATCCCGCATTGCGCGGCAAGCCTTTGATTGTGGGCGCGCCACCCACCCAACGCGGTGTGGTTTGTGCGGCGAGTTATGAAGCGAGGAAATTCGGCGTTCGTTCTGCCATGCCCAGCGTTGTCGCCAAACGGCTTTGTCCCGACGGCATCTTCATCCGGCCACGCATGGATCATTATCGGCAGGAGTCCAAGGCCATCATGCAAATGGTGGCCGGGTTCGGCGCAGTCATCGAACAGGTTTCGATTGATGAAGCCTACCTGGATCTTTCGCTGGTTTGTCAGCGTGCGGATTTGGACGCGAGCCTGTATGAAGCTGTGCCCATGGCGGCAGAACTCAAGCAAAGCATCTTCACCGGTCGCCAACTCACGACGAGCATCGGCATCGCTTCAAACAAACTGCTCGCCAAGATTGCCAGTGATTTTAACAAGCCCAACGGATTAACATTGGTTCCGGAACGGGATAAGGTGCTCTTCCTTCGTCCGATGCCAATTCGCGCAATACCGGGTGTAGGCAGGGTCACGGAAGAAATCCTGAAAAAGGCTGGCGTGGAAACTATCGGCGACCTGCAAGATTATCCGGGAGATCTGCGCGCGTTGGTGGGCTCGTTCGGGCCGACGTTGCGACGGTTCAGTGTGGGAGACGATGACCGGGCATTAGAAATCGGTGAACAGATCAAAAGCATCAGCAGCGAGAATACTTTTTTAAAGGACACCGATGACCGGAAAATCCTTCGCACTTGTTTGCGCGAGCAAGCAGCAGAAATCTCCGAAAAACTGAAACGAAAACAAATCGGCGCCCAAACGGTGCAGGTTAAACTTCGTTACAGCGACTTCACCACGCTCACGCGCCAGTTGAGCGTGGAGGAACCGATCACCGAAGCTTCGGACATTTATCGACTGGCCTGTTATCTATTGGCACGCGAACGATTGGTGTCGCGCCCATTGCGTTTGCTCGGACTTGGCGTGAGCGGTTTGGGAGAAGGAACGAACCGGCAACTGAACCTTTCCCTAGGGGACTCGAAGAAATGATCACGCATCCCGGTTCACGGTTTTTGGTGAAAAGGCGGGGAGACAAATCGCAATATATTCCGCCCCTTCGGGATTAGGCGTGCTGTACTTGACCCATTCCCCTGCCCAGGTGATGACAGCTTGACCGGCGACAACATCGAGTTGACCATCCTTATGCGTAACGCGGAGCATGCCGGAGAGAACTACGGTATATTCGTCAAATTCCGGTGTCTGTCCCGGCTCAATCCAACCGCCGGGACTGCGCATGCGGGCGACACTGAGTTTATCGTCACCGGAGTTTACCCGACCGATAAATTCATCGATGAGCTTGGGTTTGTTACCGACGGCTTCGATGCGGGATGGTTTTGGAATGAGGGTTGGCATAAAGGAAGTTTGAACAATGTCAGAGTTTGAACCAATATTTAACGCGCGCGTTTTGCGTGATAATTATTAAAGCCAGTGTGAAATGAAGAAAGCTCAATTATTGAAACGGATCGTCGAATCATTGACGGAAAATTTGAACGTCCTGCAAAAGGCCGCACGCGCTTCTCATGAAGAGGCCACTCATGAAAGCAGCAAGCCTGAGAATAAATACGATACGCGCGGATTGGAAGCCGCCTATCTCGCAGGCGGTCAAGCCCGGCAGGCGAAGGAAATCCTGGATGCCATCAAGCTTTACGAAAGCATGACAGCCAAAGACTTCGCGGCGGATGAACCGATTGATCTTACCGCCGTGGTGGAACTGGATACGGATGGAACGCGTACGACTTATTTTATCGGGCCAAAAAGCGGAGGATTGGAAGTGGAATATCAGCGCAAGGAAATCATAGTGATCACGCCACAATCTCCACTGGGACAAAATCTAATGGGCAAGAAAGCCGGCGACCGTTGGAAGGCACAAATTGGCGGTTCGGTGGTAAAGTATCATGTGATTTCGGTATTGTGATTCGCAAACTACATTGACGCGCATTCACCTTTAAAAAAAAGATGGTCATTCATGTCTGCACGATTTCGCTTTAGTATTTTCCTAGTGTTGCTCGTGGCCTTGACCGTTGTCACTGCCCGGGGAGAATTGCCTTTTTCATTTGAATCCACGCCCGGACAATTACCCAAGACGGTCATTCCGCGACATTACGCCATTAATATCCAGCCGGATTTGGAGAAGTTCATGACCCATGGCTCAGTGGTGGTGGACCTGGAAGTGGTAAAGCCGGTAAAGGAAATTGTCCTGAACGCCGACATGCAAGTTACCAAGGCGACCTTTCATGGCCAAAATGAAACGGTTCCCACCGACGTGACGCTGAAACCGAAACAAGACTTGAGCCGGCAAATCGTGACGTTAAAACTTCCGAACGAAGTTGCGCCCGGTAAATATCAACTCCGCCTCGAATTCATCGGGCAAATCACGGAACAGGCGCAGGGACTTTTTTATGTCAAATATCCGACACCTTCGGGCAAGAAGGTGATGCTTGGCACGCAGATGGAACCGACCGATGCACGACGGATGTTTCCCTGCTGGGATGAACCGGCATTTCGCGCCAGCTTTCAATTGACCGTCACCGTACCGGAAAAGCATCTGGCGATTTCCAATACGCCCATTGAACATGAAAAAAAGCTCGCGGGCAGCCTCAAAGAAATCACGTTTGCCCGAACTCCCTCGATGGCAAGTTACCTGATGGTTTTCGTTTCCGGTGAACTGGAGGAACTGAAGGATAAAGCGGAAGGAGTGCAAATCCGGATCATCACCACCGAAGGAAAGAAGGAACAAGGCCGATATGCGTTGGCGGCGACAAAAAAATTGCTGGCATATTATAATCATTACTTTGGCATCAAGTATCCCCTGCCCAAACTGGATCAGATTGCGATACCCGGCGGTTTCAGCGGCGCCATGGAAAACTGGGGCGCCATTACCTACAACGAAGGGATGCTGCTCTATGACCCCAAAACAAGTTCGCAACATACCAAGCAGCAGGTTTTCGTGACCGTGGCGCACGAGATGGCCCATCAATGGTTTGGCAATCTCGTAACGACCGCCTGGTGGAACAATTTATGGTTGAACGAAGGATTTGCCTCGTGGATGGAAGTCAAGGCCACGGACCACTTTAATCCTGACTGGCAAATGTGGTTAAGTGCGAATTCCGAAAAGAGCGCCGTCATGAGTGGTGATGCCCGCAACACCACACACCCAATCCAACAGATCGTGAATAACGAAAGCCAGGCCAATGATGCGTTCGACAGCATTACCTATCAAAAAGGCCAGGCTTTTTTGCGAATGTTGGAGAGTTACGTGGGCGAAGAAGAATTTCGAAAGGGCATTCATCAATATCTTGCCGATCATCTTTACGCGAACACCACTACCGCAGATCTCTGGGAGGCCCTGGAAAAGGTTTCCGGCAAACCTATCAAAACCATCTCGGTCGGATGGACCGAACAACCCGGCCTGCCCGTGGTAAAGGTCAAAACTGATTGCGTGGATGGAAAACAGGTGGTCGCATTGGAGCAGGAGCGGTTTACCGTGCAGGATCCGCAGGCCGCGCCGTTACTGTGGAAAATACCGGTGGGTTTGATGAATGCGGCACACCTGTTTTCCATCCACGCAATCAGTTTTGACCTTTACCACGGGCAGGCCGGGTTGTTCGG
>JAQGPC010000083.1 GCA_028293285.1 Pedosphaera sp. | reverse complement strand
CACGAGGCCCTGATGACTCTAGCGTGCTCTTTGATCTGCCATCTGTTCGTTTAAACTCTAATTTTGCCACCTGCTCTAAGCACTTTATATTACGCTAACTTATATAACTAACTTAGTGTTCAAACTTGAGAAGTGTTAATTAATAAAAAGCCGGAAGTCATTCCTGACTTCCGGCTTCGGTTAGGGTCTACGCGAACCTACTCTGATTAAAACTTTCCGCTTGGGATTACTCTTTCACCGTGATGCCGTTCACCAATTCTTTGACGTTAGGTACTTTCGCGGCAATCTCCGCCGCCGCTTTCTTCTGGGCCGCCGTATTCACAAACCCGCTCAATTGCGCCGTCCCCTTCATGGTAGTCACCTTCACGTCATCGAACTTATATTCGGCATTGTCACCCAATGCCTTCTTGACGTGCGCCGTGACCGTTGTGTCATCCACCGCTTCGCCTATAGTTCTTTCCGTTGGCACCTTGACGGTTGTGGACGTGTCCACAACGGGCGGATTATCCTTGTTGCAACCCGTTGTTGCCAGCAACGACAGCGTGCTGAGAGTGATCAAACCCAATACTTTTAACGACCTGCTCTGTTTCACAGACGTTGTTTTCATGATGTTCCTAGTTGTTAATGGTTTACTGCCCTTGCGCCCCTGACCATTTATTTTAGGGAATGCGCCTTCCCTAAAAGCTGATTACCTTCTAGCGTAACCCGTGCCACCGGCATATTATCGATGGCACCACCTTCGACTGGAAACGTGTTATCAATCACTTGAATAAGTCACCATGGGTTGAAAACCCCAACCGACAGGCTATAACTACTTAGGACCATCCTATCCCTGCTTTGGTTATATCTGGAAAAATGCAAGACCAAGAGCCTGCGCTTGTCGCAGGTTGCAATGATATGAAAATAAAAAACCGGAAGTCATTGCTGACTTTCGGTTCAGTTAATTCTGTTCTGTGCTTTCGGTTAGAATTTCCCGCCGTAAATTGCATTCTTACCAAGCAACTGCTCGATACGCAGCAACTGATTATACTTGGCCACGCGGTCGGTTCGGCTCAACGAACCGGTCTTGATTTGTCCCGCATTCGTCGCTACTGCGATGTCCGCAATCGTCGCATCTTCCGTCTCGCCGGAACGATGGCTGATCACCGCCGTGTAACCGTTTTCCTTCGCAAGTTCGACCGCATCCAGCGTCTCTGTCAGCGAACCAATCTGATTCACCTTCACCAGAATCGAATTCGCCACGCCGAGATCAATGCCCTTCTGCAGGAACTTCACGTTCGTGACAAACAGGTCATCACCCACGAGTTGCACCTTGTCGCCAAGCTTCTCGGTCAATTTCTTCCAGTTGGTCCAATCGCCTTCCGCGCAACCGTCCTCGATGCTGACAATCGGATACTTCGCGCACAGTTCAGCGTAGAAGTTTACCAATTCATCCCCCGTCAACTTGCGTCCGCTGCTCTTCTTGAAAACGTAATTGCCATTGCCGGTGTAAAACTCCGAGCTGGCCACATCGAGCGCGAGGAAGATTTGCTTGCCGGCCTTGTAACCTGCGTCCTTCGTCGCCTGCAAAATGGTTTCCAACGCTGCTTCCGCGCTATCGAGCTTCGGCGCAAAACCGCCTTCGTCGCCGACCGCCGTGGAAAGCCCTTTCTTTTTCAAGACGGATTTCAGCGCATGAAAAATTTCCGTGATTGCCCGCAAGCCCTCCGAGAAAGTATCGAACCCTTTCGGGATGATCATGAATTCCTGGAAATCAATCGGCGCATCCGAGTGCGCGCCACCGTTGATGACATTCGCCATCGGTACGGGCAACACCTTCGCATTTGGCCCGCCGAGATAACGGAACACTGGCTGGCCCAGTGCCGCCGCCGCCGCTTTTGCATTCGCCAGCGACACCGCCAGAATCGCATTCGCGCCAAGCTTTGACTTGGTTTCGGTGCCGTCGAGTTCCAGCATGATGCCATCCACCGTCAATTGATCCAGCGCATCAACCCCTTTAAGTTCGGGCAAAATTTTATCAGTGACGTTTTTGACCGCTTTGCTGACGCCCTTGCCGAGGTAACGCTTGGCTTCGCCGTCGCGCAATTCGAGTGCTTCATGCTCACCGGTGCTGGCACCCGAGGGAACTGCCGCGCGTCCCGCCGCTCCGCCTTCGAGCAATACATCGACTTCCACCGTGGGATTACCGCGCGAGTCAATGATCTCACGGGCCTTGATATCTTCAATAATAGTCATAATTAAAAGTGAGCGGGCATGATAAGTGCAGCTAAACCCGAGTCAAGCGCAGCGTTAAGTAGGACAGGCACCCCTTCCTGTCTGAGAATTCACGATGGTTCTAGCATACGCTTGGAAGCATGGAGTTACGCACACGTGCGTTCACTGATGACTTTACCTTAACCGGCGGCCCACCTGCCCACGGCACCCGCTACTATCGCATCAAAGTCGTGCATTAAGCGCCAACGG
Source organism: Pedosphaera sp. (assembly GCA_028293285.1). GTDB lineage: Bacteria > Verrucomicrobiota > Verrucomicrobiia > Limisphaerales > Pedosphaeraceae > Pedosphaera. The sequence goes on along the minus strand of JAQGPC010000083.1, from coordinate 10,095 downwards.
AGCGCGACCGTCCCGGTCGCAGCAATGATAAACCGCCTACATTTTTCAACCATTCCAAAAAGAGAAATCTACCCTCCCACAGGAGCACGCCGTTCACGGGCATCAAGCCAATCCATCGCCGAATAGAAAAGAATACCTGCGAGGCTGACTTTTAAATATTTGCCAGCGGATGAAAGCCGAATTATGCGAAGGTCAGGCATCCAAAAACGCTCCAGTGAAGCGGCATGTTCTTTGTGTCATCCATGCTGAAAATTTGACCTTTAACCGCAATCCATTGAAGCATGTCGCTTTTCAGTCAATACGTTTCCATCCATTAGGTAGCTTGGAAGCCCGGCATTCCAAAAGGGGAATTTTTTTCTCGGAACAAATTTTTTCTAGTTTCTTTAGATTTTCCATCTCTGCTGCCTCATAAGATTCGGGATCGGTTGTTACAAGCCATATTCCATTCTCTTGAACCTCTGACGGTAATTTTTTGAAGTAATCGACGAGTTCATCCCCGGTTTTAAAAGTCTTATTAATTTTTGGTTCATTTACAGGCTTCACTACAAACCCTGACGCTTGATTCGCAATTTCGGCAACTCGTTTGGGAAGCATATGCACCGAAAGCCCTTTGTTGCGTTCCAGTTCGCCTGCAACTGCCGCATTGATCATGAGCACTATTACGAAGAATTTTAAACTGTTCATGTTGTGTATTTATTTGGTGGAAATAGTAACGATGTTATCATTCTTTCCTGCTTTCGCATTTACGATTTGAACAATGCCCTCACTCAATCATCTGGCAGGTGCCATCACCTTGGCCCTCGAAAGCATCAGGTCAACCAATTGCTTCTGCAGCCCCTTCAACTCCTCGCTTAATCCCGCCAAATATTGCGCCCGTTCCGGCACCGCATCATTCTGCGCCGCCACCTTTGCCAAATGCGCTCCATACGAAAGCGCTTCCGCCTGTGTCAAAAATAAACTCATCTCAAATTCCTGTCCGTGCTGACCCAATAACTCCTTCTGTTTGGTTGAAGCAATGGCTTTGCGCGTCGCTTCCTCGCCGGGTGGCAACCGCAGGTCGGTCAAAACAATGGTTTTATCGTGTTTGGCAAATGTCTCCAATTGCTTCGCGCCCGCACCTGAACGCACGGCAATTTTTTTAACCAAACTCTTTATGTCATCCTCCTCCCGCTTGATAAACCGAAGTTTGCTCACATCCTTTTCATCACTCAACAGTTGGTGCAGTAAACTGTAACAATTATTTCGTATATCTGCTGGCACAGCGCTTTGAACTTGCGGCGAACTGGCTTTAGGCGATTGGCAACCCGCGAGGCATAAAATGGCACCGAACAGAAAGAGGATTTTCACTGCCGGAATGTAGGCTGTAATCCGCCGGCTTCAAATACCGTGATTACCTACGAAGATGAATTTCGTCCGCGATGCTCTCAAACTTACCAGTTGCACTTACTAAAAAAACTTCGACTCAGGCAGCAGACGCCAAGGAGTTGGGGGTGAGGGACCCCGCGGAAGACACCTGCCGCCCGAGTCAAATTTCAAAAATCAGTGGTTACACGACCCTTACTAACCAGACGCAGGTTAGGAACTTCCATCGATAATGTCTAACGGGGTGAACACCCTATAGCCACGCTAATCAAAGATTGACGTCATTTTACAACCCAGCCAGCATCCAGGCATGAAGACCATCAGCAGAATCCGTTGTCTTTGTTTAAGCGTTGTTTTGGCCTGCTTTAGCTTGCCGGCCTTTGGCGAAGCACTTCATTATCTTAATGACGAAATTATCACCACCAGCGAATTCAAGACTGCGCTCGGGAAACCTCCTGCGGATACTGAAAAAGATAAAATTAAAGCCGATGAAGACGCGGTAAAAAAAGTTCAGTTGGAAACTCCCGCTGAAAGTCCCGAACGGAAACATGCTGAAGCCGAAGAGCGATTGACCGTTACCACTTTTAACGGGGTACTCGGCCCCTGGGCTAAATTTGAAAATTTTCCGGCGACTTCCAACATCTTGCAACAAGCCTTCGATGATACGTGGACGCTCACCCATAAAATCAAAGATATTCATCCCCGGTGGCGACCCGACCACAGCAAGAAAAACTCCTATCCCAGCGCCCATTCCGCTGAAGCCGAAGTTCTGGCGGAAATTTTAATCATGTTCGACCAGACACATAAGAGTGAGATCGAAAAACGTGCTGAAGCCATCCGGACTCACCGGATGATTTTAAATAAACACTATCCTTCCGATCTCCAAGCTGGCCGGCGCATCGGCGATTATGTCGTGCAACAAATGACCAACAACCCCGCCTTCAAAAAAGATTTTACCAACGCTTTGCAGGAGTTGCGTCCTCACCTCGATGGTGCTCGAGTAACACGCAGCTCAACTGTGCGATAAAATTATGCCAGCCGACAACCCGGATATCCTTTATTTGACAGTGAAAATATCAACCGCCGGCATTTCCGAGGTGAGTAAAGGCAGCTTGGTGGTTTTCCTGCGTAAGTCAGATATTCAGCGTGTCGAATTGGCGTCCGGAAGTGGAGCTGAAAATCCGGCCCTTCAACTGGCCCTGGGTCTTCTTTTGGCCGTGGTTGGAGCTTGCGGTTTGATACCTCTCTGGCGTGGGAACTTAATAATGTTTCGATACGAACTTGGCTTTGTTTTCTTCGGCTTGGTTGGGCTTTGGCTGATCTGGGAGACGCTCAGAAGACGCACCTACCTGCTCATATCCACCCGTTCTATCAAACGTAAACTGTTCTTCAGGGGACGTATCGAACCAAAACAGTTGGGGGAATTTGTGAAAGAGGCGGAGACAAATTTTGGTTATAGCATAACCTCAAGGCTCGATAATATGCGGCGTGGCTAACCCTTGGCAAGTTATCGGCAGCAATTACATCATGTCTCCCACTCTTTGGACTTACAGTTTGATTGCTTTCGGAGGCGCGCTCGGCAGCGTCGCTCGCTTTTGGTTCTCCGGCTTCATCGCCCATCAATCGGCCAAACATTTTCTCTGGGGCGAAACTTTTCCTTGGGGCACCTTGCTGGTCAATATTACCGGCTCATTTGTCATTGGCTTCTTTGCTACCCTCACGGGCCCTGATGGACGCTGGCTCATAAGCAGCCCCGGACGCCAATTCTTCATGATCGGCATTTGTGGTGGTTACACCACCTTCTCCTCCTTCAGTCTCCAAACTCTCGAATTGATGCGCGAAGGGGACTGGCTCAAAGCTGGTGTGAACTCAGTGGCTTCGCTTGTGTTATGTTTGATTGCTGTCTGGCTCGGTCACATCCTGGCCATGGGCATTAATTCAACCAAAGGAAGTTGATATGCAAATTCCTCATCAAGCAGTTGCCTTGCGGATTTACATTGGTGAGAGCGATCGCCACCACCACCAACCGCTTTTTGAAGCCATTGTCCTGAAGGCGCGCGAGGCACATTTGGCTGGGGCGACTGTCCTGCGCGGCCCCATGGGCTTTGGCAAATCAAGCCGCCTTCATACCGCCAAAATCCTCCGGCTTTCCATGGATCTGCCCATGATTATTGAAATCATAGACAGCGAAGAAAAAATTCGCAGCTTTCTTCCCACCCTTGATCCCATGATCAGCGGTGGCTTGGTAACTTTGGAAAAGGTGGAAGTCATTGAGTATCGCGCAAATTCGGACGGGAAGTCTGCAACGTAGCTGAAAACGCGAGTTTTCAGTTCCTTCGTTTCAGCCCCTTCGCTCGGTAGTTGGAAACGTAAGTTTTCAGCCTTCCCTATTTCCAGCCCAAAACCCCTTCAAAAAGAAATTGTCGCCCCGCCCGTTTCACGGCATTCTGACCGCCCTTATGCAGCAGGTTAATATAGGTATTATTGGCAGTGGCACCGTCGGCGGCGGCGTTTACAAGGCCATTCAGGCGAACGGCGCCTTGATGGCATCGCGCCTCGGCGTGCAATTGCGCATCGCCAAAGTCGCCGTCAAAGACCTCAAAAAAGCCCGCAATGTCAAAATCTCCCCCGCCCTGCTCACCACCGATTGGCAAAGCGTCATTAACGATCCCTCCATCCATCTGATCGGTGAATTCGTCGGCGGCACCACTACCGCCCGCACAATTGTCCTGAATGCTTTCAGGCAAGGCAAATCCGTCATTACTGCAAATAAGGCCCTGCTCTCCGCCCATGGCGAAGAACTGTTCGCCGCCGCCCAACGTTACGGCACCAATCTTTATTACGAAGCCAGCGTCGCCGGTGGCATCCCCATCATCAAAGTCTTGCGTGAGGGACTCATCGGCAATCGTATCACGCGCATCTACGGCATCGTCAACGGCACCTGCAATTACATCCTCAGCCGGATGAAGCTCGAAGGTGCGGATTTCGCCGAAGTGCTCGCCGATGCCCAACGCCTCGGTTACGCCGAAACTCCGCCTGATCTCGACATCGACGGCCACGATGCCGCACACAAAACCGGCATTCTCGCTTCTCTTGCCCACGGTTTTTGGGCCGACCCCAAGCAAACGTACGTGGAAGGCATCACTGCCATCACGCAACAAGACATTCGTTTTGCCGGTCAACTCGGTTACACCATCAAGTTACTCGGCATCGTTAAAAAATTTGATTCCAAGAGGCGCGCGCAAAGCGCCAAAGTGCAGGTCAGCGTTTATCCTGCCCTGCTGCCCAACTCCCATGTCCTCGCCAACGTCAACGGCGTGTTCAATGCCATCCTCGTGCGCGGCGATATCGTCGGTGACACTCTCTATTATGGTCGCGGTGCCGGTCAGGACGCCACGGCCAGCGCCGTGCTGAGCGATTTGGCCGACGCCGCCCTCGATTTGAAATGCGGCGCCAAAAGTCGTATCTGCCCGTTCGTTCCCCACGAACGCGACGGCGCGGTCCTCCCGATAGGCGAAGTCGTTTCCCGTTATTACGTCCGCTTGAGTGTGATCGACAAGCCCGGTACACTCGCAAAAATCACCGCCATTCTCGGCTCATCGAACATCGGCATTTCCTCCGTCATCCAACCGGAAGGCCATGAAGGCGAAAGTGTCCCCTTGATTTTGATGATTCATGATGCGACCAATGCCAATATGACGAAGGCATTGGCAAAAATCGGACGTTTGTCCGCCGTTAAAGCCCCGCCGGTGATGATCCGCGTGGAAAGTTTTGAGTAATGCACACCCTTCTTTTCCGCAGCACCAATCAGCAGTCGCCCGCCGCTAATTTGCGCGAGGCGTTTTTGCAGGGTCTCGCACCTGACCGCGGCCTTTATTTTCCAGAAAAATTTCCAAAGCTCACGGCGGATGAGATCGCCTCGTTCGCTTCCCTGCCCTATCACGAAATCGCCTTTCGCGTTCTGTCGCGCTATACCGAGGGCGTGATTCCGTCAGACACGCTCGCCGCGATGTGCAGCAGTGCCTACAACTTTAATATCCCGCTGGAAAAAACCTACGACCGCGTCCATGTGATGCGTCTCGACCAGGGCCCGACCGCTTCGTTCAAGGATTTCGCCGCCCAGATGATGGCGCGAATGTCCGGACATTTCCTTAACGAAACCGGCAAGCAACTCACCATCCTCACCGCTACCAGCGGCGATACCGGCGCAGCCGTTGCCCATGCGTTTCACAATATTCCTGGCGTGCGCGTGATTGTGCTCTTTCCGTTCGACGAAGTAAGCCGCTCGCAACGGAAGATGATGACGACGCTTGCCCAAAACGTCCGCACCATCGCGATTGACGGCAAGTTCGACGATTGCCAGGCCATGGTAAAACGCGCCTTTGCCGACCCCGCGTTACAGCACCTCCCGCTTTCCTCCGCCAACTCCATCAACATCGGCCGCCTGCTGCCACAAAGCGTTTATTATTTTTACGCCGCATCGCGCATCGCGAAGCCCGGCGAACCCATTGTCTTCTCCGTGCCTAGCGGAAATTTCGGTGATATGATGGGCGCGGTCGTCGCCGGGCAAATGGGTTTGCCCATTAAAAAACTCATCGCCTCGGTGAACAGCAACGATGCCTTCCCCCGTTTTCTTGAAACCGGCCATTACGAAAAAATCGTTCCCTCGCGCAACGCCGTTTCCAATGCCATGAATGTCGGCCATCCCAGCAATCTCGCGCGACTCGTCGCCGTGTATGGCGGGCGCATGGACGAGACTGGCAAGATTCACCAAATGCCCGACCTCGCCGCAATGCGCCGCGATTTATTTTCCAGTTCCATCTCGGACGAACGCACGCGCGAAACTATCCGCGAAGTCTGGAACAAATACGAACTCCTGCTCGAAGCGCACGGTGCCGTCGCTTGGCGTGGCTTCCTCGACTGGTTGGAAGTTGAACCGTTGGGCAATGCTCCCGCAGTCATTCTCGAAACCGCTAACCCGGCGAAATTCCCCGAGGAAATTGAAAAGACCATCGGCTTCTCTCCCGATGTCCCACCGGCCATGGAAGCGATGAATCAAATGCCCGAAGACTTTGACCGCATGACTGCGGATTACGAAAAATTTCGGGACTACCTCGTGACGAAGCACCAGAGCTAAGTTGCAAATTTGTTATGGCGTTAATTGTTCAAAAATATGGCGGCACTTCGGTAGGCAATCCGGAGCGCATCAAGAATGTGGCCCGGCGCGTAGCCAACTACCGCGCCAAAGGCGATCAAATCGTCGTGGTCGTTTCCGCAATGAGCGGCGTGACTGACAATCTGATCAAGCTGGCCAAGGAAATCATGCCGCTGCCCAGCGAACGCGAGATGGACATGCTCCTCGCCACCGGCGAACAAACCACCATCGCCCTGACCGCGATGGCACTGCACTCGATAAATATCGAAGCGGTTTCTCTGACTGGTTCCCAGGCTGGCATCGTCACCGACGACGTTCATACCAAAGCCAAGATTCAAACCATCGCTCCCAAACAAGTCCACGCTTTGCTTGATGCTGGCAACGTTGTCATCGTCGCTGGTTTCCAAGGCCAAACCTCGGCTGGTCACATCACCACGCTTGGTCGTGGCGGCTCAGACTTGACCGCTATTGCCCTCGCCGCCGCCCTCAAAGCCGACCTCTGCCAGATTTATACCGACGTCGATGGTGTTTACACTGCCGACCCGCGCATCGTGCCCAGCGCTAGAAAACTTGAAGAGATTTCCTACGACGAAATGCTCGAACTTGCCAGCCTTGGCGCGAAGGTCATGCAATCCCGCTCTGTCGAATTTGCCAAAAAATTTGGCGTTATCTTTGAAGTTCGTTCCAGCTTGAACGACAACCCAGGAACCATTGTGAAAGAAGAAACCAAAAACATGGAAGACGTCGTCATTCGCGGCGTTTCGCTCGATAAGAACCAGGCCAAGGTCACTCTCGTTGCCGTCCCCGATCAACCCGGCGTAGCCGCGCGCATTTTCAAAGCCATCGGTGACGCCAATATCAACGTGGACATGATCGTGCAAAACATCAGCCACGGCGCCGGAACTCCCTCCACTGATCTCTCCTTCACGGTAGACAAGCCCGACCTCGCCAAGACGCGCAAAGTCATCGATGGCCTCAAAGCCAGCATCGGTTATCGCGAAGCCATTGCCGACGAGAACATTGGCAAACTCTCCATCGTGGGTGTCGGCATGCGCAGCCATTCCGGTGTCGCCGCGAAGATGTTTGAAACCCTCGCCACCGAAGGCATCAACATCGAAATGATCTCCACCAGCGAAATCAAAATCTCCGTTGTCGTCGAACTGGGTAAAGGCGAACAAGCCATGAAAGCCGTCCACACCGCTTTCCTCGGCTAAGTTCGGAGTCCAAGCTTCAGCTTGTTCCCATAACTTAAACCCACAATTTTGAGATCCCTAAAATCCATTGCCTAACCCCCGCCAAATCGCTTATCCATACTTCTGTGAATAGCAATTTGAATATTCGACTGCTGCTACTGAATGCGCTGCTGCTAAGCGGCGTGGCAGTCGGGTTCTGATTTATTCACGAGGATTTCCAGACCCCACTGCCAAACGGCGGTGGGGTTTTTTGTTTCTGTATTCGCAACCCCATTGCCGCAATTTTGCGAATACGGAAAAACAAAAGAAATAAGCAAAGACTATGAAAGATAAACGGATAATCATCTTCGACACCACGCTCCGCGATGGTGAGCAATGCCCCGGCGCATCCATGAACTTGCGCGAGAAATTGGAAGTCGCCCGCCAGCTCGCCCGCCTGAAGGTGGATGTGATTGAAGCTGGTTTCCCCGTAATCAGCGACGGCGATTTCGAAGCTGTGCAGGCCATCGCTCGCGAAATCAGAGGCCCCGTCATCTGCGGCTTGGCCCGTTGTGTCGCCAGGGACATTGATGCCACCGGTGCCGCCTTGAAACCTGCCGGCAAACGCGGCCGCATCCATATCGTCTTGGCCACCTCAAAAATTCATCGTGAATTCAAGCTCGGCAAAGCGCAGGACGAAATCATTCGCCTCGCCGTCGAAGGCGTAAAGCGCGCCAAGTCCTACGTGAAGGATGTGGAGTTCTCACCCGAAGACGGTTCCCGCACCGAACCCGAATTCCTCGTTCAAGTCTGCAAAGCCGTGATCGCTGCCGGTGCCACCACCGTGAATATTCCCGACACCGTCGGTTGGGCCGTGCCTGAGCAATACGGCGCTTTAATTAAACGCTTGCACGATGAAGTGCCTGAATTCCAAAACGGCAAAGCTGTTATCAGCGTTCATTGTCATAATGACTTGGGCCTCGCTGTGGCCAACTCACTTGCCGCGGTTCACGCAGGCGCGCGCCAGGTGGAATGTACCGTCAACGGCATCGGTGAACGCGCCGGCAATGCCGCCCTCGAGGAAGTTTCCATGGCTCTCAAAACGCGCGGCGATTTCTATGGTGGTTTCAGTTGTGGTATAAACACGCGTGAAATCTTAAAAAGTTCCCGCATGGTTTCGCGCATGAGCGGACTAGTGGTGCAACGCAGCAAGGCCATTGTCGGTGAAAACGCCTTCGCCCACGGCAGTGGCATTCATCAGGACGGCATTTTGAAAAAACGTGAAACCTACGAGATCATGGATCCCAAAGACGTTGGCTGGGGTGGCACTGAGTTGCCCTTGACCAAGCACAGCGGACGCGCTGCCGTTGCTTGGCGCTTAAAACATCTCGGTTTCAAAATGACCGAAGCCGATGTCCAAGCCATCTTCGCCCGCTTCAAGGAAATCGGCGACAAGAAGAAGTTCGTTTACGATGATGACTTAGCGGCGCTCGTTGAAGGCCAGATTACCGAAGTGCCTGAAACCTGGTCCTTGGAATATTTGCACGTGACCAGCGGAAACCAAACTGTCCCCACCGCCACCGTGCGCTTGAAGAAAGCCGCTAAAAAGGGCAAAGCCGAATCCGAAGTCGTCCAGGACGCTGGCATCGGCGATGGTCCCGTGGACGCCGCCTTGAAGGCCATCGATCGTCTCGCCAAAACCAAAGGCCACTTGATGGATTACTCGCTCCGTGCCGTCTCACAAGGTAAGGACGCTCTGGGTGAAGTGACTGTAAAGGTAAATTTCGGCGATGGCGAACTCGTCACTGGCAAAGGTGCCAGCACTGATGTCATCGAAGCCAGCGCCCGTGCTTACCTGAACGCCGTGAACCGCTTCCTCTGCGAAGAACCGCAAAGCCAGCGTCCCTCACAGCCTTAATCCATCTTCAGATTCCGCGTTACCGCATCCCGGCAATGGGATGCGGTAATTTTTTATCTCCAAATAGAATAAACCTTTTAGTCCGCTGCCATTATTAACAGACCGAATTATCCAGTCGCTGTTCTTAGCTTCATTTGCTGTCCTGCTATTTCCAGTATCTTCATTTCATTCCATCACGCCGCCATGGTATTTACGAGATGGCTTCCAGCGGAATAGTGGTTGGGAGCCAGACGCAGCGCTTAGGCTAGCTGCTTACTGTTTCTGCCAGTCACTTAGTCCAATTATTCAACTCAAAATAAGATTGCTAAGCCTGCCAAAGTTGCTAAGGTTCAAGCCACAAGAGACACACACACAAGCGGCACACTATACACACCATGAAGCATTGGACAAAGACGGGTCTGGCAGCCGGCATCGTGGGTTGCGCCCTGGCGGGCAACCTGGGGGCCACTCCGCCCACGACCGTGACCAACAGCTTTAGTGTCAGCAAG
>JAQGPC010000081.1 GCA_028293285.1 Pedosphaera sp. | reverse complement strand
CCTTTCTGGTAAAGTTCGACCGCACGCCAACGCCGCACCACCCTCCAATCAGGACATGAATTCAATTCCATACCGTACTGCTAAGCCCAGAACAAAAGTTTAGCAACTCATGCAACAACATGTAATTAGTCCTCTTTCCGCTAAAATAATCTGACACGCATTAAGGTTTTGCCGAATGTCCGTCTCAGATATGGATTTGGTGTTGTGATTTAAACCAAATTATTTCACAAATTAACTCAGAAATCTTTTTGGTGCTTTCGCTAAGTTTGTAACCAAGGAGTTTTCTAAATCGGGTGCTTATGAAAAAAAATACTATTCTGTCCATCAGATCTGTCTCACCTGTCATATTTTCGTTGCGATTTCTGTTTGTTGCGATGATGATCTTCACTCTTTGTGCTGATGCTGGCACCAAACCCGCTCGTCTCGAGCAAGCTCCTTCCAATGAGATTCCAACGTATTCGATAGCGGAACGAGGCCCTCATCACCGGGTTTGGCACCGGGTCACCATCCAGACTAATCACGTCGGCAAGGTGCTGTATCGAACCAACTCCTATACCGAACTGGCCACCGGCATGCATTTTTTGAAAGATGGGGAGTGGCAGGAGGCCAGTGAAACAATTAAGATTACTTCGGAAGGAGCTTTTGCAGGCAATGGACAACATAAGGTCAATTTTCTCGCAAATATCAATAGTCTCCGAGCCCTTCAGGTCACTACACCTGATGCCAAACAGCTGAAAAGTCACATTTTGGGTTTAAGTTATTGGGATTCCTCCACAGGGCAAAGTGTGTTGATTGCTGAACTTCAGGATTCCATAGGGCAATTGGTGGCTCCCAACCAAGTAATCTATACGAATGCGTTCACTGATTTTAACGTGGACGTTCGATATACCTACACCAAGGCGGGGGTTGAGCAGGACATTATTTTGCGACAGCAACCACCATCGCCTTCCGACTATGGCCTTAATCCCGCATCAAGCCGACTCCAGGTGCTGACGGAGTTTGAGAATCCGCCCACTCCAACCATCACGACGAATGCGTCACCGGAAGCATCCGACCAAAAGCTTGATTTTGGAACAATGAAAATGGGGAGGGGAAAGGCTTTTTCAATAGGCAATCCAAGCGATTCTCAAAGCTCGGTTCGCATTGCCAAACAGTGGGCCACCTTAAATGGACGCAAATTTCTGGTGGAAGAAGTTCATTATTCAGCGATCACCAATCAGCTTGAATCACTGCCACCACCGCCACCGATTCTGACCAACGCATCCATCCTGCGGCGGACGAGTGCCAGCGATACTGCTTTGCATAAAGTATCACCCAAGAGGTTGCTGCCTCCAATGCTGATTGCCAAACGCAGCACCAAAACCATGCAAACAGCCATGATTGATTTGCGCAATAAGCCCGGTTTTCTTTTGGATTTTGATCTGACAGGAAGCCAGACAAATACCATTTTTGCAGCCAATACCACCTATTACGTCAGTGGCACCGTTGATCTTTACGGCCAAACCGTCATCGAGGGCGGCACGGTCATAAAATACGATAATTCTGACACCGCCAAACTGGTCTTTCATGACACCAATGTCGTGTGCAAGACGGGTCCCTATCGTCCCGCTATTTTTACAGCCAAGGACGATAATACATTCGGAACAACCATCTCCGGGAGCACGGGAACACCTTCGGGATATTATGGAGGTGCTGCGATTGAAGTGGCCCCTGAAACTCCTGTATTGCTAAAGAACCTTCGGTTTTCACATTTCACCACCGCCTTAAACCTGGGGATTGCCACCTACGCCTTCTCCGATCTTCAGTTTGTTCACTGCCAGCAGGGGGTGAGCTTGGATGGCGAACTTTACCTGAGGAACGCCCTATTCTATGATGTTAATACCAATTTCTATTGCATCCCTGATCCATGCGGCATCACCTGCGAGAACGTCACCTTCCACCAGAGCACCCGCCTTTGTACGATTTTGGGTTACGAAGATTATGGTGAACTAGGCTATTCCGGTGGTGAACCGGAGGCGGCTGGGATCACATTGGTTAACAGCTTGATTGTGGGCGTTACCGGCATCGGTGCGCCCTCCAGCTTTACGTGCACCACCAACATTGCCAGTGATGCTGGTGTCTTTCAAACCGTTGGTGCGGGAAGCCATTATCTGGCAGATAATAGCCCCTATCGCAATCTCGGCAGCACCAACATTGATGCTGATCTTTCGGCAAGACTTAAACAAAAAACCACCTACTCCCCAATCCTGCTCACCAATACGATCACGGAAAATACAACACTGCGTCCGCGTGCTAAACGCGATACCGATACCCCGGACTTGGGGTATCATTACGATCCCCTGGATTTCATCAGTGCCGTTAAAGTTCAAAATGCCACGTTGGACCTGCGGGATGGAGTTGCTTTGGCTTATTTCAACAACAATGGCATCTGGCTGCAGGAAAATGGAAATGTTGTTTCCCAGGGCAGCCCCACTCAGAGGAACTATCTGGCCTATTATACTTTGGTCCAAGAATCAGCCACCAATCAATTACAGAGCCTTGCGTCACTTTCCGGGGCAATGGCGATCGTTCCCTATCACACCAATCTTGCACAAAAAGCCAACATCGACCTTTCATTCACAACCATTTCATGCGCTAACGGGGCTAATTGGACAATGTACGTTGGTACGGGTGTCTTTGGCTTCACCAATCTCACCATTCGCAACTGTGAATTCTATGGTTGCGGGAGCGCGTTTGACGTGGAGGGAACCTCCGCGTTAGAGGTTGTTAATCTGCAAAACAATCTGTTCCACGATGTGCTTTTATATTCCTACCCTATGGGTGAGTTTACGACGGGTAATAATCTTTTTACAGGTGGTTATGTGGAAGCCTTCAAATTTGGCTCCGAATCGTGGACCCATAAAAACAATGTCTTTGACGCTGAGTGGGTCTTCCTGGACGGTACGCTGGAAAACACTGCCTACTTGAATGGGGCGGAAACCTCTTATCAAACGCTGCAAACCGGGGATGTCGTTACGAACCTCACTTGGGTAACGGGACCATTGGGTTATTTTTATCAGGCCACCAATAGCCCTCTTCTTAATGCCGGCAGCACCACAGCAGATTTAAGTGGCCTGTATCACTTCACCACCACCACCAATCAGGTGAAGGAAACCAATTCAATCGTGGATATTGGTTTCCATTATGTCGCTTTGTCGAACGGTAATCCGGTTGATAGTGATGCGGATGGTTGGGCTGATTATTCTGAGGATGTAAATGGAAATGGCGTTGTTAATTCAGGCGAAACTGATTGGCAAGATCCCAATGATTTGGGCCTCAAAGTAATTATCACCCAGCCAAAAAATAACTCTATTATTCCCTGATTTGAGGATGATAAATATGAAAAAAATTATTTCTTGCCTTGCAGCCCTAATACTCGTTTCGAGCTTGCAGCTAAAGGCCCAGTTTACGTTTAGAAATGATGATTCGCATGTGGGCGACGACCATCATGCAGTAGACTTATGGATTTTGCCTAAAACCGTGCTGGCTCCCAAGATCATGCCAGGGACATCCCAGACATTTGATTTTTCGTGGATGGGGACTGGTACATACGAAATACGCTGGGCCTGTTGGAACGATGGTTTCGTGCAGTTTGCAACTCCTTCTGGCAGTATCCTTGTGAACGGTTCGACAAAAGGTTTCATGAGTATCGGTGCTTGTTCTGATGGAAAATATAAAAGCAGCGATACCGAAGATAATGACGACAACGATGACTGCCGCACAAAATGTCAGAGTTGTGGGGGGATGCCGGTATGGCACATTTCCGAGCCATACATTTCGCTTTGGTTGCATGATGAGCCGCTTGGCTATCAACCAGCACATGGGCCACGTGTTTCCTTTAAGCTCTCATTTAGTCAGCGTGAATCTACAGCGGGCTTTAACACAAATTTCTTCAGTGCCGGAAAGAAATGGGATTTCTCATGGTTTTCCTATGTAACGCAGGACGCAAGCGGCAGCAACGTTGTGCATTTTAGCGGGGGCAGACAAAAAACCTTTCGAGGTTCAGACGATTACATTACTAATGCTCGCCTGAGTGGCGGGAAAACCACCGGCTTTGCATTGACCTATCCGGATGGCAGTCAGGATGTTTACGGCTTCATTGTGACTAACAACGCCGGAGTCTTTCAAGAAGCCTTTCTCACCGAGCGAAAAAATGCGCAGTCTGAAAAAATTTCCTTTGCTTATCAAGCTTATGCACCGAGCGCACCAATAGTTCGGCTTCAAAATGTCATTGATGGGGATGGTCGCACCAATTGGGTTTACTACAACACTAACAACCCGTACAGCACGAATTTAATCAGCCAGATTATCGATGCTTTTGGCCGGACGAACTCCCTGGATTATGACAATGCAGGGCGTTTAACGAACATTACAGATGTAGCGGGACTTTCCACTGGCTTGGTCTACGACGGTAGCAATTGGGTAACTTCAATGACTACGCCTTATGGCACGACTTCTTTTCAACTAAAAGAGACGGTCGCTGGAAACTTTCCTCCAAATGGTCGGTCGGCATTGATAACCAATCCTGACGGTGGTAAGGAACTTTTTCTGTATACAAACAGTGCCCCGGGGATCGATAGTTCTTATTCCCCAGGCGAAGTTCCCAGCACCACGCCGTTCGCCAATACCCTCGACAATAGCCATCTTGACCTCCGCAACACCTTTTACTGGGGGCCCAGGCAATATTCCGCATTGTCCATCACCAATATCTCGTCCTTTACCATAAATGATTTTCGGAAAGCACGCATGCAACATTGGTTGCAAACCGGTTCTTTCATTAGTCAGACGCTCTCCATGCAACGAGATCCAAGCCCTGACAGTGATGGGACGATCAGCGGACAAAAGACATGGTATGATTACGCCGGTAAAACCAATGCTCAATATGTGGGGATCCAAACAGAGCCACTTTTGAAGGCGCAAGTTCTGCCGAATGGCACTACGTCATTCTTTCGAACAGAGCGCAACTCGATAGGGAATGTGGTAACCAATATCAGTACCTACTCCATGACGAGTGGTGTTGCATTGAGGACCAACACATTTACATACGATACGAGCGGAATCGACATGATCACCGCCAGAAATGCCTTAGGCATCCAAACTTCAAGCAATGCATATAACGCTTATCACCAGATCCTGACCAACTACAATGCGTTGAGCGAAAAAACCACTTTAATGTACGACTCCAGTCAAAATCTCATAAGCCGCGCTGCCCCAAATGGATTAATTACAACCAACATTTATAATAGTGACGGGCTGCTCGCTGCAACTTATGGATATTCTGTCATAAGCGGTGTTCCTACTTATTTCGGCACCAATAGTTATCTTTATACGAATGACTTGGTGTATGCACATACCGATCCGCGCGGCCTTGCCATCACAAACACATGGGACAATTTGCAGAGGCTCGTTTCTGTAACATTTCCCGATGGTACCTTTATCACAAACAGATATAAGAATCTGGATTTAGTCTATACGGGAGACCGCATGGGATCTACCAATGCCTTTGGCTACGATGCGATGCGGCGCAAGATTGCAGAAACCAACTCTCTGGGAAATTATACGCTTTATGATTATTGCAACTGCGGCGTTTTAAATTCAGTTCGCGATGCCGGGGGGAATTACACTTACTTCTATCACGACAATCTTAGTCGGCTAACGAATGCGGTTTACGCTGATACCTATAGCTTGACAAACCAGTACAATTTAATCAATCAACTGACCAATACCACGGATAGTGCCGGAATGCGCTTTACCACCTGGTTCAACAATCAAGGCTTGAGATATGCGGTGAGCAATTATTTCGGCCAGGTTTCCAAACAACTTTTTGATGTTGAAGACCGGGCCTATAATAGTGTGGATGCGAATGGAGTCACGATTACCAATTTGTTCGATAACTTGAATCGCATTTTGGTCCGGGGCTATCCGGATGGGGGGACCGAACAGTTTTTTTATACCACCAATGGCCTTGTGGCTTACACCAATCAGTTGGGACAACCCACGTTGTATGATTATGACGCCATGGGGCGTAAAACGGCGGAAACCAATGCAAACCTCGAAATAACCCGACATACTTATACCGCTGCCAATGACCTCCGCACCCTATCTGACGGCAACCAGCACGTTACAACTTGGAATTATGACGAATACGGGCTCGTGACCAATAAGGTGGACAATGCCAGCCGTGTCCTTTTCCAATATCAGTATGATCCTGATTTTCGCCTGACCAACCGATTGAGCGCAGCCAAAGGAACAACGACATATACCTATGATCTACTCGGCAATCTCCTTACAATCCAGCATCCGGTATCCCCCTCCATTACGAATCAATACGATGCCTTGAACCGCTTGACCAATATGCTCGATGGCGTAGGCATGACGCGCTATACCTATACCAGTGTCGGCCAGTTGCAAAGTGAGGATGGCCCATGGGAGGACGATACGGTCACATACGGTTACTCCGCCCGCCAGCGCACAAGCCTCAATTTGCAGCAACCCAACGCCTCGCCCTGGATGCAGACCTACAGCTACGATGCTGCCGCGCGTTTGACCAATGTCACTTCCCAAGCCGGGAGCTTCGGGTACGCTTATGACCCCGTCCGCAATACTCAAGTCCGCAAACTCAGCCTGCCAAACAGCGCTTATATCACCAACGCCTATGACGGTGTCTCAAGGGTTTTGAGCACCGTCCTTAAGAATGCCACCAATGGCACGCTCAATGCTCACCTTTATGGGTATAATGCTGGTAACCAGCGCACCCAGCAGGTGTTCAGCGCGGGTAATTATATGAATTACACCTATGACAATATCAGTCAACTTAAGACGGCTTTCGGAACTGAAGCGGGCGGTGTGACCAACCGGTTCCAGGAGCAATTGAGCTACGTGTACGATGCGGCACACAATCTCAATTACCGCACGAACAACGCCTTGGCGCAGAACTTTGGCGTCAATGACCTCAACCAACTGACCACTGTCACCCGCGCGGGAACGCTCACGGTGGCTGGGACGACCTCCAGCACCGCTACAAAAGTAACAGTAAACGGAACGGACGCCGCTTTATATAGTGACGCTACTTTTGCCGCGACCAACTTTACCTTGGCCAATGGTAACAATACCTTCACGGCCCTGGCGCAGGACGGTTTGGGTCGGCGCGACACAAATGCAGTTACCATGAATCTGCCCGTGTCGAGTTCCTATCTTTACGATCTCAACGGGAACCTCCTGAGCGATGGAAGTCGTGCTTTTGATTATGATGATGAGAATCAACTCATTCGAGTCACGGTCACCAACGCCTGGAAGAGTGAGTTCAGCTATGATGGCAGGATGCGCCGGCGCATTCGTAAGGAATTTACTTGGCAGGGCAGCGCCTGGGCGCTAACTAATGAGTTGCACTATGTCTATGATGGTAACCTCGTGATCCAGGAGCGGAACGCCAGCAATTTGCCCGTCGTCACCTATACACGTGGGAATGATTTGAGCCGAAGCCTCCAAGGAGCCGGGGGAATCGGCGGATTGTTAGCTCGCTCTGATAGCTCATCCCAACAAACAGCTTTCTACCATGCTGATGGTAATGGCAATATCACGGCACTCATAAACGCCCAACAAGTCTTGGCGGCCAAATACTTGTATGATACCTTTGGAAATATTCTTTCCAAATCTGGCCCACTAGCCGAGGCCAATCTCTATCGATTCTCCAGCAAGGAGTTTCATCAGAATTCAGGATTAGCTTACTATCTTTATCGCTTTTACGATCCAAATCTGCAGCGCTGGTTGAACAGAGACCCGCTAGCTGAGGCGGGCGGGGTTAACCTTTACAGCTTTGTTAACAATGAGCCTACTATTCTCATAGACCCCGATGGCCGGGACTGGCTGTCTCCTTCGACTTGGACCATTTGGCCCTTCAACGGGAAGTCGAAGCAACCAACAAAAGCACCCGTCCCTGCCGACCCTAAGGGTTGCTGGGCTGGACTTCCCTCAGATAAATTGGCAAAAATTCCTTGCCAAGGGGTTGCTAAGTTAGCTGAGGCGCAAGCACTGCGCACGGGATGCGAAGCCTGCTGCGCCCAGAATTTCTTCGATAAAGGTGATCTGTTTAACCAGTGCATGGCCTATTGTGAAGCTAAATATGTCGGGATGATCGGAATCGGGAAGAAATAGTATCGCCCCAAAAACTTACCATGAAACAAAATGTCTCTTATTTCCTTCTGGGTATCGTTCTTTGCGCTGTAGGAATCTATGTTTTTGGTGCTCGACTTGGGTTCGTCGAACGTGGAGCAACTCACCCATCAGGAAGCTCCATTCTCTCCAGTAAGGTCCTAACAAATGGTGTAGATAAAACAGAGATGGTGGGCCCTGGCGTGAACACCTTGGTTAAGTCTGGATTTGACTTTGAAAGACAAATTGCGGACACCGCATTTCTGCTGTCTGTGACTGAGTTGTTGGGCGCAGGTAGAAATCGAGATGCAAGCACCATGCTAGAATTGCGGCTAAATGGCAATATAATGGTCATGGATCAAACGATTGCCATAGCCAGTCTAGACCTGCAGCTAACAGGAAGCAATCTGTTGCATAGGATTGCTGAGGTGAGGAGGCGGAACCCGGTCAAACTTCAGGACAATCTTGTGCCACTCGGCTCCGACGAATCTGCAAGCATTAATGCTCAAGTTAACTCAACACTTGAGAGGTACAGGGGACGCTAAGTTGTTTCAAGAAGTGTAGTGTCCCTTAAGTTTCTTGTTGTAGTATCAGTGATTTGTGGCATGCGCGGTAAATTTTGCCAGGATGTCAGCGCCTTTGGCTCGCCTTTCATATCGGCTGGGCTTGAGATTGACCTGACCTCGAAAAACTGGACGTGACATAAGTAGGGTTCTGCCGCGAAAAAAGAGCAGCAATGAAGAGAGCAAATTCAAAAGGGGTCGCCCATTAGGGCGGATGTGAACCGGCAAAAAGAGTTAACGTTCCCCAAGGCTATTTCATTTCCTGGGTTAATTTGTCACCGGTCACTTCAAAACCGGCCAGCCGGGGTCGAATCAAAACCGGCCACTCTGAGGTGTTTTATTCATATCAGGTTTCTTGATCCAAGCAAGGGGCCTTTCAATTTCTTTGCATATGTTGGCGCGTCTTCATCGCCAACCAAACGTGAACCGATTCGCGAGAGCTTTGACACTAATTTCGTCGAGCTCGGGAAACTCCTTTCTGAGTGACTCTGCGAATAGTTCTCCTTCCCGAATCAAATCATTCCGTGACCAATCCGGCGAGCGATCCGCTTGAAGATAGCGCGCAATCATCTGCCTCATTTCCTCATGACTGGTCGGGAACGCACGCCTCAAGCGGTCATCGCAACCAATAGGCTGAAACCCACCCGCCTCATCGGTTCCAAGGTAAATTTTAAGAATGGCGTTTATATCAGGCTTCATCTTTGTCCATGATGCATCAGCAGCAAAGTAAAACGAGCAGAACCGGAAAGCGAGCCAATCAGCTCGCCGGTTCTGCGGTCGAAGGTTCGTTGGACTTGGATTTGGTCTTTTTGTTTTTGTCCTCTTTCCCGGCAATGGCGGCGTGGTTCTTGAGCCGATAACTCCTGCCGGTAATGGCGATGGTCTGGGCGTGGTGCAGGAAACGATCCAGGATTGCACCGGCAGTCGGCACGTCGCCCAGGAGTTTGCCCCATTCCTCCAGTGGGCGGTTGCTGGTCATGATGGTGGACCGGTTTCATATCGGCGCATGATCACTTCAAACAGATGCTCGCCGGAGTTCTTGGGCAACTGCTTCAGGCCAAAATCGTCAATGATCAAAAGTTCCGGGTGAGGTAACGACGCAGGGTTCGATCCTGCTGGTTGAAGGCTTCGTCTTTCATGAAGTCGCGCACCAGGTCAAAGATGGAACGGTAAAGCACCTGAAAGTTCATTTTGATGGCCTCGTAGCCGATGGCCTGAGCCAAATGCGTTTTTCCAACGCCTGGCGGCCCAAGGAAAAGGACATCCTTGGCTTGCCGGATGAAGTTGCCGGTGGCCAGATCAAAAATGTCTTTGCGATGGATCGTCGGATTAAAACTCCAGTCGAAGTCTTCCAGCGTTTTCAGGCCGCGGAAGTCAGCGGCCTTGGGGCGGCGTTCCATCAGCCGTTGCTGGCGCACATTGATTTCGTCCTGGCAGATCAGTTCCAGAAACTCGGCATGACCAAGCCGGTTGGCGACGGCTTCTTGCAGGCGCACGTCCAGCGTTTGCAGCAGACCGGAGAGGCGGAGTTGTTTCAGGGTGTTTTCAAGATTGCTCATATACGGTTTGGGGTTGAGGGTTAAACAATCCGGCGTCAGTGCCTCATAAGCATCCAACGACCGTCTCACGGTTGATGTCCAATTCACGCGCAATCCGCCGGTGGGACCAGCCATGCGCCGCCAAAGTCAAAATCGAATGCTGTAAGCTCACGTTGAGTTCGTTCCTCGCGTCCTAATGCGGCATCTGCCGCACTCGACGCAATGCGTCCCTCAAAGTGGCTGGTTTTCATTCGACCCTCCCTGGCTGGTTTTGACCGTCTGACCTGACCCCAAAAAAGTGGACTGGCTGAAGAGTTAGGCTTGCCGCAAAATGAAGGCCAGACCATGAAGGGTAAAAAATACAGTCCTGAACAGATCGTAAAGATATTGCGAGAAGCTGAAGGAGCCAAGACCGCCCGGGATGTCATTCGGCGCTACGGCATTACCGAGCAAACCTTTTACCGGTGGAAGAAGGTCTATGCGGGGATGGAAGTATCGGATATCCGCAAGCTCAAAGCCATCCGGGAGGAGAACACGCAGTTGAAGAAGCTGGTGGCCGATCAGGCCTTGAAGATCTCGCTCTTGGAGGAGGTGAACTCAAAAAAGTGGTAAGCCCCGCGGCCCGGCGGCGGGCGGCGCGGTATTTGGTGACGGGCCGGAAGTGCTCGGCCCGTCAGGCCTGCCAGACGCTGGGGCTGGCCCGCTCGACCTTTTACCGGCCAGTGGCGGTGAATCAAAGGGCGGAGCGGCTAGCGCGACGGATCCGGGCCTTGAGCCGGCAGCATCCGCGTTACGGCTACCGGCTGATTACCCAGCTGTTGCGCCGGGAAGGGTGGGCGGTAAACCGCAAGCGGGTGCAGCGGGTGCGACGCCAGGCCGGGTTGCAGGTGGTGAGAAAAAGCCGCAAAACCCGGCGTCCACGCGGACCGCAGGCGGAGCGGGCGCGGGCAGCACGCCCCCATGAAGTCTGGTCATATGATTTCATCCACGACCGGCTGGAAAACGGGGTGGGCGTGAAAATGCTGACGGTGTTGGATGAGTTTAGCCGGGAGTGTCTGGGGATATTGGTGGCGCGCTCGATCACGGCCGCCGGGGTGATTGGTTTTTTGGAAATGCTGATCTTAAAGCACGGCGCACCGGAGAACGCGCGCAGCGACAACGGCCCGGAGTTTGTGGTGGCGGCGGTGCAGCAATGGGCGGCGCAGGCAGCCATCCAGATCCATTACATTGCGCCGGGCAGTCCGTGGGAGAACGGTCAGGTGGAAAGTTTCCACGGCAAGTTGCGGGATGGTT
>JAQGPC010000047.1 GCA_028293285.1 Pedosphaera sp. | reverse complement strand
TCAACCGGTAGAATTGGAAGGCACCTGGCGTGTCGAGTACGCCGGCCAACCTCATTCTCGGCCGGGTAGGGGGGGAGATGCGTTCACGGTGGGGCTCAACCGGTTTGTTTATGGTTCCGATGACCTCTATCCACCATCAGCCGCCGAGTTGATTTCAGTTCAGAGAATGGCCGGATATGATATTGCGCTGGTGCGGGTTTTTCCTGTTCAGTACAAGCCCTCCAGCGGCCGGTTGGTGTTTGCAGACCAAGTGAGCGTGCGATTGAACCTGGCATCCATGCCGATGAAGGTCGAGCCACCACTTCATCCCCCCAAGCCCAGCCAGGCCTACGCTCGAGTCGCGACCTTCGTAAATAACCCTGATCCGTTGCAATCGCCGGAGCAACGAAGGGGAACAGATTCCGGCATCACTGGCCCATCTTTCGATTACCTGCTGGTAACCAGAAGTAATCTAGTATCGGCTTTTCAGCCTCTGCTCGATCGCAAAACCCGGGACGGACTGGCGGTAAAAGTTGCAACGGTGGAAACGATCACCAACACGTTTCCCGGCTGTGATGTGCCGGAGAAAATTCGAAACTTCATTCGTTACGCTTACACCAATTGGGGTATCAGTTACGTGCTGCTCGGCGGGAGCACGACAATCATCCCCTGCCGGTACGCCTATGTGCGTGTGGACCTCGCACCAAAGGATTCGTATGTGCCTTGTGACCTGTACTACGCTTGTCTCGACGGTTCCTGGAATGCCAATGGTGATAAACATTGGGGAGAAGCGACCGACGGGGAGAATGGCGGGGATGTGGATTTGCTGGCGGAGGTTTATGTCGGACGCGCGCCAGTATCCACAGTGACGCAAGTCAACACCTTCGTCGAGAAGACGCTTCGTTACGAAACGGGGGGCAACGCCAACCACACCAACGCGCTGCTGATGGCGACCTTCCTCGGCGAGTTCCCAACGGGGCCCTGCCAAGGAGCGGACATGTACGTACCCCTGTTGCCATTACTGGGCCAATACGAATTAAACCTGCTGGATGACCGGCCACACAAATTGCCCCAATGGTCGCGGACGGAGACGCTCGCAGCGTTGAATCGCTCTCCGCACGTGGTGCTCTACAACGGGCATGGGAATGCCGATGTTTTGCTTCGGATGCGAACCCCGGATTTGATGCGGCTGACAAACCAGTGGCCGTTTCTGATCTGCAGCGTAGGATGCAGCGCGGGCGAGTTCGATCACGGCAAGTTCTGGCCGGATTCCTTTGGTGAGACTTTGATCAATGGCAGTTCACACGGGGCATTTGCGGCCATTTTAAATGCGCGGGCTGGCTGGTTTGATCCGCAGTACCCGTGGAAGTACAGCGGCGAATTTCAAGCGAAACTTTTCGAGGAGTTACTCCGGCGCCGACACGCCAACCTGGGCATCGCCAATCAGAACAGCAAGGAGGAGTTGGTAGGTCAGGTTGAAGCCAGTGGTCCTATGACGTATCGGTGGTGCTACTATGGCATCACCCTGCTCGGAGACCCGCATGTCGAGTTTAAGCTCCCGGCGTCAGAGCTCCGCACGTTGGGTGCACAAGTTCCTGAAGTCCACGCCATGGACGCAGGAGAGGGACGAGTGGAATTCGCGAAGGAGCGATTACGCCCGGCAAGAGACTTGGCGGGGAAGGTCACATTGCCGGACAATTCACAAACCTTGATCCGGGACCTTCCACGATTGTCAGACCATCCGACCAAATCAACCAATGAGTCGCATGATTAATGAGAGATCAGATAATCGTATCCGGCCATTATTTGCGGTTGTCTTGTGCTTCGTGGTTGCGGGCTTGGTGGGGCTGCTTTGGATGCTTAGGCCAATGGCCACGAAAGTGGCGACAACTGAACCTCCGATAGAGGTTGAACAGATGACTACGAGAGTAGTGCCTGAGGTTATTCGACCGGTTGCACAGAAACGTATTTCCAGGCAGGCCAAACGACGAAAGCAGGAAGTTGCAGCCGCTCCCCAGACTCTGGAAGATCAATGGGGGATACAAGTGTCCAGCTTGAGGTTGTCCATGGCGAATTCCGTTGTGGACGTGCGTTACAAGATCATCAACCCGGACAAAGCTGTCTTGCTGGGCAATGGGAAAACCGCGGCCTATATCATCGATCACGAGACGGGTAAAAAGCTGGTCATGCCCTCGCCACCTAAAGAGGGAGCCTTTCCACCCACGTCTCACAAGCTGGTTGGCGGGAAAATGTATTTCACGATGGTTTCAAACCAAGGGGGAGCTTTGAAGAGTGGCAGCCAGGTGACCGTGATGGTTGGTAATTCCCAAGCGACGAACCTGACTGTGGAATAGCGACACATAACCTGAACCGATCGCATGAAAAAAGCTTTGTTGTATCTGACTTTGTTGGTCGTCGTTCCGATTTGCGGATTCGTCGGCAACGCCGTCCTACGCCAGCACTCTGCTGCTGGCGCGCCAGTTCCAAAGGTGTTGTTCTACCAGGACTCCATGCATCCCTGGGTCAAATCAACCCAGCCCGGCAAATGCACTGTTTGCGGCATGGACTTGACGCCAATTTGCGAGGGCCAATCAGGATTCGCTGGCGCCGACAACCTGGTGATGCTTAATTCCAACAACATCACGGTTCTAAATGTTCAGACCGAAGAAGTGACCTCCCGGCAAGTGGTCCGTACCTTGCGGGTAGCGGGAACACTGGAAGCCAACGAAATCAGAAAGACCATTGTTGCCGCCCCGGCCTCCGGCAGGATTGATGACCTGGCAGTTCAGTATGCCGGGATCGAGGTGCGGGAAGGAGATCGTTTGGCTACTTTTTATAGCCCGGAGCTGACCCTTGAGAAACGGCGCTACCTGGTTCGGGCGCGCATGTCCGTCCAGAGGGACCCCACCGGCGGCCTGGCCAAACCGATGACGGATTCTGATCCGTATTACAATGATCTAATCGCTCCTCAGTCGGGGACCATCGTCGAACGCGAGGTTTATAAGGGCCAATATGTGGCTGACGGTCAGAAAATGTTCACGATTGTGGACCTGTCTGTGCTTTGGTTCCGATTTGATGTTTACGAGCAACAATTGCCATGGCTGGCATTAGGGCAAACCATTGAAGTCACCGTCCAAGCTGTTCCAGGGAAAGTTTTCACGGCCGTGATTTCTTTCATTGAGCCGATGCTCAATGAATCCACCCGTACTTTCAAAGTCCGTGCCGATATCCAAAACCCGCTCATCGAAATCAACGGACATAAACAGCGCCTGCTGGGACTGGGCGTATATGCCGAAGGTGATGTCCATGCCGAGTTTCGAAGCGCGTTGGCTTTGCCACGCTCCGCCATCCTTTCGCCTGGCCGCTCGGCATATGCTTATGTCGAAAAGGGAAATGGCGCTTACGAAAAGCGTTGTGTCAAACTCGGCCACAAGGGTGACGAATTGTGGGAGGTGCTTTCAGGTCTGGAGAAGGGTGAGCGGGTGGTCACCTCGGGGAACGTCCTCATGGATGCGCAGGCGGAGTTTAACCATGCCGAAAAACCCGGTGAATTCGGCACAGTGAACACCGAATCAATTGATGGGATGAGCAACCAAACCCCAAGGCCCGCCCTGATCATCCCGGTTTTGGCGACTGCCAAACCGCCAATGGAGCACCAGACGATGGAGAAGGCAACCATTCAACAGGAAAGGCAGAGTCCGGCCAAGCGTGAGCGAGTAGATGCTCCGCGCGCCGCCCGACCTTTAAGCACGACAACTCAGATAAAGGCAAGCTCGACCCAACCCAGTCAGATGCATGCTAGCATGCAAACCGCGAGTCCAGGTTTTCGGAATAACCGAAACGGCCTGGAAGGGGCATTGTTCAACCGGGTTGCTGAAATGCGCATTAGCGAGTTGACAGATGCCGCCGCAGCCAAGGGTGCCAACCTGTCGAAGTTCACCACAATGCAGCGCGAAAAACTTCAGGCTTTAATGATTGTAGCTGGTCGGATCAGCCAGGCCCTTGCCGAGGATAACCTGGAGAGTTTCACGCAGAACAATGCCGAGTTGGCGAAAGCCCTGGCTTCTCTGGATAGAGAGTTCGATCATGCTCATGCTTTGAGCGCCCTGGTCCAACGTCTGACCAAGGCAAGCACGGTGACACCTGCCAAGGATTTGTCCGATGCCCGGGAACAATTTCTCTCGTTGAGCCCAGCCATAACAGAATTGACCAAAGAACTCAAAAAAGAGGACCAGGCGTTTGCTGCCTTTAAAATTTATCACTGCCCAATGGCGCCAAAGCCAGGTTTGTGGATACAGGCCAAAGGCCCGCTCCAGAATCCCTTTTACGGTTCAAAAATGGTGGATTGTGGGGAGGAAGTGTTGCAGTGAACGTGCAATGGAAAACCTGGTTGACCCTCTTTAGCTATGATCAATCGCCTCGTTGAGTGGTCTTTGCGCAATCGATTTCTTGTGGTCTGTGGCATGCTGTTGCTGGTTGGCTGCGGCATCCACTCAGTCTATCACACCCCGGTGGATGCAATTCCTGATCTGAGCGAAAATCAGGTGATTGTCTTTGCCGACTGGCCAGGTCGCAGCCCACAGGAAGTCGAGGACCAAGTGACATACCCTTTGTCCGTCAACTTGCAAGGGCTGACTGGTGTTAAATCTGTGCGGGGTTCCTCGATGTTCGGGTTCACGTTCATCACCGTGATTTTCGAGGAAAAAGTGGACAACTATTTTGCGCGTTCGCGAGTGCTGGAACGGTTGAATTACCTCGGTGACAATCTGCCTGCCGGTGTGGTTCCCAAGCTCGGTCCTGACGCCACCGGGTTGGGCTGGGTATATCAATACTATCTGGCGGTTGACCCTAAAAAGGCTCCCAAGGGCGGTTACGACCTTTCACAATTGCGGGCGCTGCAGGACTGGTTCATCCGCTATCAACTTAATGCGGTGGGCGGTGTGGCTGAGGTGGGTAGCATCGGCGGTTTTGTGCGTCAGTACCAAGTTGAGGTTTCACCCGCGCGCATGCGCACTCTTCAGATTTCGCTGGAGGAGGTGTTGGAGGCGGTAAAGCAAAGCAACCTTAATGTGGGTGGCAAGGTGATCGAAGAAAGCGGTATGGAATTCGTGGTGCGGGGTATCGGCCTTGTGGGATCTGTAGCGGATCTGGAAAACATCGCCTTGAAGGAAAGGGGGGGCACACCGATCTACTTGCGCGACGTTGCGACCATCCAGTTGGGAGGTGACTTCCGGCGCGGTGTGCTGGATGTCGATGGCAAGGAAGTTGTGGGTGGAGTGGTGGTCATGCGCAACGGAGAGAATGGCTTGGCCCTCATTCAGCGCGTCAAGGAGAAGATTGGCCAGATCACACCGAGCCTCCCGCCTGGCGTCAGTATCAAACCATTTTATGACCGGAGCACGCTTATCGAGCGAACCATCGCCACGTTGAAACGGGCGCTGGTGCAAGAGATCATCCTGGTGGTGATCGCACATATCATTTTCCTCTGGCACTTTCGCAGCATCCTGATCGTGACCCTCCC
>JAQGPC010000033.1 GCA_028293285.1 Pedosphaera sp. | reverse complement strand
GCCAAGGGTGTAGGCGCTCTCAATGAACAATACGCCGTCGATGTGCATACCGATCTGCTGACTACTCCCTGCTATCGGTTCTACGTGCGAAATGCGGCGGGCACTTCCATTGCTTTGCCCACGACGGTGACGCCCAACGGGCAATGGCAAAATCTCGTCGCTACTTATGATGGCTCCTTTGGCATCATGAATTTTTATGTGAACGGACAGCTCGTGGCTTCGAACACTGCGGCGCCCAGTTCGTTGTTGGCGGATAATAACCATGAAGTCACCATCGGGTGCCGGGAACAGAACAGCACCACTGGATACAACTTTGGCTTCGTGGGCGCAATCGATGATGTTCGCATTTACAACCGCGCATTAAGCGTTGCCGACGTGCAAACACTTTTTTCGGCGGCCGGCGGCCTGCCACCCGTATTCTACACTCAGCCACAAGGCGGTTCCAAGTATGTGGGCGACAACTTCCTTCTTTCTGCGTTTGTTGATGGCACTTCACCACTGGCGTATCAATGGCAGAAGGACGGCGCGAACGTGTCTGGCGCAACAGCCTCAAGCCTGGCCTTTACCAACTTGCAGGTGAGTGATGCCGGCAATTATACCTTGGTTGTCACTAATAATTACGGAGCCGCCACCAGTTCTGTGGCGGCGGTGCAGGTAACTCTATTTTCCATCACCAACACCTTCGCCTATTGGAAGTTTGATGACGGGAGCGGAACCATTGCAGTTGACGCTTCAGGAAACGGCAACACCGGCACTCTGCTCAATTTTCCGGGTGACAATTCAGAATGGGTGGCCGGACGGGTGAACGGCGGCTTGAATTTTAATCCCGGGGGCGTGGGGCAGAATGTGGTGACAGCACCAGACAGCCCCAGTCTGAATTATAGCAACAGCCTTTCATTTTCATTGGCCGCCTGGGTCAAAGGACCTGCCAAGCAAATCGCTGGTGCCGGCATCATCGCCAAAGGTTATGGCGGGAATGAAGAATACGCCATCGATATGAGCGGTGGCTTCTACCGGTTCTACGTTCGTAGTGCTGCCAATGTCTCCTCGCCCATTGTCGGTTCGGTTGCGCCCAACAACCGGTGGCAGCATCTGATCGCCACTTACGACAGCGCCTCCGGCTTCATGAATTTGTACGTCAATGGGCAGGTGGCCGCTACGGGCCCGGCTCCCACTTCGCTGCTTGTCAATGCTCACGAGGTAAGTATTGGAGCCCGGGAGCAGAATGCCAGTTCGGGTTACAACTTCCTATTCGCGGGCGCGATCGACGACGTCCGTTTCTATAATCACGCCCTGCGAACCAACGAGGTGCAGGCGCTTTATTCAACGGCGGGAACGCTGCCCTTGGTTTTCTACACCCAGCCTCAGAACACCTCGGCGTATGTCGGCGACAATGTGACCTTCTCGGCCCTGGCGGATGGAGCGGATCCATTCGGCTATCAATGGAAGAAGAATGGTTCCAACGTGCCGGGCGCGACCAATTCGAGCCTGACGGTGAACAATGTACAACTGGGAGATAATGGGACTGGTTACACTCTGCTCATCACCAATGCGTCCGGATCACTCCTGAGTTCCAGTGCGACTCTGTCGGTGGTGTCGGTGCCCGCGCCCGACCTGACTAACAACCTGATTGCCTTGTGGGCGTTTGATGAAACCAACGGCATTGCCGCGGCCGATTCCTCCGGCAATGGAAATAGCGCCACGCTTTATAATTTCCCCGGTGATGATTCGCAGTGGACTGCGGGGCAGATTGGTGGAGCGCTGCATTTCAACAGCGGCGGGGCCAACAACCAGTTTGTGGGCGTTAATAATCCTCTTACCCTGCAAAATGGCAATCAATTCACTTTCGGTTTTTGGGCCAAACGGGATGCAGGCGCCACCGGTGTCAATCCGCGCATCATTTCACCCATTGGCACGCAGAGTTGGGTGCTCTGGTCGCCGGGTAAAGGTGTGGGACTCTCTCCGGTGGCCGTCAGCACCGAGCTATCGAGCAATAACTGGCATCACTTCGTGGTCGTATTGGATCGCGTAGCCGGGACTTACTCGCTCTATGTGGATGGCGCGCGGCAGGTGACCAATGCGGGTGGCTATTCGTTAACTGATCCCAACGCTCTCTACTGGATTATCGGTCACTCCGAGAACGGCGGGTCTTCCGCTGATTCGTTCAACGGGTTGCTGGATGACATCCGGGTGTACAACCGGCTATTCAATCCGAACGATGCCAAGGCGCTTTATTATACCGGCGCCCAGCCGGCGATGAGCGTGGCGTATACCGGCGGTTCCATCGCGATTTCCTGGCCAACCGCAGCACTTGGGTTCCATTTGCAAAGCGCCACTGCGCTGACGGAGACCGGTACCGTTTGGACGGATGTTGCCGCCACCCCGGTAGTTTCGGCGGATGGTTTCACGCAAACGGTGAACCAGGCGGCGGGAGCGGGAGCCAAATTTTACCGCTTGAAAAATCCATGACCTGTTGGTTGCTCTAAATCTTATTAATACCGTCCAATTGCGAACTTGAAAATGCGCCGGGAAAGATTTAATTCTATAGAAAATCCCATGAAAATGCGCGTTTCGTTTAAGAATTCGCTTAAAAGCGCGTTCACGCTCATCGAATTGTTGGTGGTCATTGCCATCATCGCGATTTTGGCCGGCTTGCTGCTGCCCGCTCTTAGCAAAGCCAAAGCCAAGGGAGTTCAAACCTTGTGCCTGAGCAACCTCAAACAGCTCAATCTGGCGATGGTGCTTTATGCCACGGACCACGGGGACAAGACGCCAGCCAGAGACAGTGTCATTATTGGCGGTGTCATCCAGGATATCTGGTGGTGGTACAAGGAATTGGATAAGACCTATGCCGGGGTCAAAGTTTCTTCAGCCAATGACCGCGTGTTCCAATGTCCCAAGGACCGGGGCTGGGCTCCCCGTCCGCAGTACATGATACCGCATCACCAGAACTCGACACTGGATTATTCAAGCTACGTTTTTAATGGCTGTGACAACGCAGGGAATACCAATCATCTACTCGATACCAAGCTGGCAAGCGTCCAGCATCCCTCGCGCACGTTCCTGATGGGTGAATGGCCGATTCATTGGGGCTATTCGTGGCACAAGAGCCTGACGGGAACTGATAATATCACCTATAGCGACGCCATCAATAATATCAGCTTCGTGGATGGTCATGCCCAATACATCAAACTTTATTACAACCCCTTCCTCGGACTATACCCGTTTGCCTACGCAACCAAGGACATCCCGGGGAGATACGATTACCAGTTTGCCCCGGATTGATTTGTCCGCCATGAAGAACTGTATTTCGCTGAAAATCGCGTCGTTGCTGACTTTGTCCATTGTATTTACATCTTGTACTCCCAAGGAAACGCAGGACTTACTCAAACCCACTCAGGCATTGGGTAAAGTATTAGCCGATGAAACGGCTCAAATAGCTGGAACGAAGAAGCGGGTCGTGATCATCACCCCCGATGCCAGTTGGGGAGGCACTTCCAGCGCGGAGAAATCATTCGCAACGGCCCTGAAGAAACGAGGCTTTACGGTCGTGGACACCAAGGCGGTAAATGTAGGAGATCCCATGAAGTCCGGGCAGGTCGGTTTGAAGATGGTTGATGTTTTGGAGGCGCTTCAGAAGTTTCCTGATGTAGGAGCGATAGTGTCATTTGCCGGTGCCCCACTTGTGAACCTGACGGACATCGCTAATTTCCCGGCTGAACACCCACCTTTGTTGGTTGTAGCCGTGGCAACGCTGGGAGAAGTGCCTGGTGTGGCAACTGCCCGGACGCAACTGGGACAAATGCTTGACGCGAAAATAATTCAACTCGCCATTATTGACGGCCCGGAGTCCACCGGCCAGAAGGACGGCAAACCCAATCCCGATCGCGAACTGTTTGCTCAACATTATCAAACCATGCGCCTGCCAGGCCAATAGGGTCTGAACCGTCGATAAAATCACGTTCCAGCAAAGAACGGATTAGGAACTTCCAATTAAAATTCCGACCAGAAAGACTAACAAGCCTCCAATTACCACCTGAATAATGGCCGAGGTCCATGAGCTATCCATGAACTTATGGCGGATGTAGGCGATGATGTTCAATTCCACAACCACGACTCCTACGGCCACACCGGTGGCGGTGTGCACGTTGTGGATCAAGTAAGGCAGCGTATGGCCTATCCCGCCCAAAGTTGTCATCAACCCGCATACGAAGCCGCGCGCCCAGGGATGGCCGCGTCCGGTAAGGCTGCCGTCGTCGGAGAGAGCTTCGGCAAATCCCATGCTGATGCCGGCACCGACGCTCGCCGCCAAACCTACCTGAAACGTGGACCAACTATTATGCGTGGCAAAAGCAGCAGCGAACAACGGTGCAAGCGTGGAAACGGAACCATCCATCAACCCGGCGAGTCCTGGTTGGATGACTTGCAGGATGAATAAGCGTTTGGCGCGGTCGGATTCAGTCTCCGTCAATTTGGTCGCGCCGATTTCTTCGGCGGTATGGGCATGGTTGCGTTCTTCTTCAGCGAGGTCGCCGAGAAGTTGGCGGATGCCGGTGTCCGTTGTGCGGCGGGCCGAGGCTTCATAGAAGCGGCGGGTTTCAACTTCCATGGATTCAGCGGTCTTTTGGACGGCTTTTAATCCCAGCGGACGCACAAGCCAGACCGGACGGCGTTTAACAAAGCCCTTTACGTCTTCGCGACGAAAGTGGGGAACGTGATCGCCGAAGCGGTTCTTGTAAAGGTCCAGCAGGCGATGGCGATGGCCATCTTCCTCGCGACGCATGGCATCGAATTTCCGGGCCTGTTCCGGGTAGTTTTCCTTCAGGCCATCGGCGAAGTCGGCGTAGATGCGGGCATCCTCTTCTTCGAGCGAGATGGCCAGCGCGAGAACTTCGCGTTCCGAAAGACTTTCAAATGAGCGCATAGTGGGTGGAATCCTGCTGATTAACGATAGTCCTAGCTTAGGTCATTCCGGTTGAATTTGCCACAGCATAGGCTTGGCGAAAATAGAACAGAGCAAACTGCTGATTTGCATATCCGCCAGCGAGAACGTATAAAACTTACATTTATTGGCACAATAGTAACTGAATCAGTGATTCGCATTTAAATTAAAGTATTAATCATCATCAGCCATGCTCGCCCGACGCGTTATTCCTTGTCTCGATGTTCATGACGGCCACGTCACGCGCGGCGTCCAATTCGGCAAGGCCGAAGCGGGCGAACTCCGCAATGTCGGTGACCCGGTTGAATTAGCCTTGCGTTACAACGAGCAGGGGGCTGATGAAATGGTATTCTTCGACATCACCGCCAGCGCGCATGGCCGCGCTTCGATGGTGAGCGTGATTGAGCGTGCCGCCGATCAATGCTTTATGCCGCTCACCGTTGGTGGTGGCATTCGTACCGTAGAGGATATGTACACGATGCTCCGCGCCGGGGCCGACAAAATAAGCATCAACTCCTCCGCGTTGGCTACACCAGATTTGATCCGTGCCGGTGCTGAAAAATTTGGGAGTCAATGCATCGTGGTTTCCATTGATGCGAAGAAAGTTGCGCCGGACAGGTGGGAAGTATTTTCGCACGGTGGACGCAAACCCACGGGTTTGGAAGCGGTGGATTGGGCCAAACGCGCTGTTTCTCTGGGCGCGGGCGAGATTGTGTTGAATAGCATCGATGCCGATGGCACGAAGGCGGGCTTCGATTTGGTTATCACCAGCCGCGTAAGTGAATCAGTGGGCGTTCCCGTGGTGGCCAGTGGTGGGGCCGGTTCATTGGAACACATGGCGGCGGTATTGCTGGAAGGGAAAGCTGATGCCGTGCTGGCCGCGAGTATTTTTCATTACGGCGAATATACCGTGGGCGACGTAAAACAATTTTTGGCGAAGCAGAATATTCCGGTGCGTTTATGAATTTGCCTCCCTGGGTTCTCCAATCTCGCTGGTTGCCGATAGGGTTGCTGGTCTGCTCAAACGTCTTTATGACGGTGGCCTGGTACGGCCATTTGAAATTCAAGGAATCCATTCTATGGAAGGTCATCCTGGTGAGTTGGGGCATCGCATTCTTCGAGTACGTTTTACAGGTGCCGGCGAACCGTTGGGGTAACTCAGTCTATTCCGCCACAGAACTTAAGATCATCCAGGAAGTAATTACCCTCTGCGTGTTCAGCGGGTTTGCCATGGTTTTTTTGAAGGAGCAGCTCCGCTGGAATCACATCGCAGCATTTGTTTGTGTGCTGGCAGCCGTGGCATTTACATTTTTGCCCAAGAACTGAACTAAATGGCGGGAATTCGTAGCGCGGACTTTCCAGTCCGCTGTACCGCCGACATTCCTGTCGGCCAGGAGAATAATTTTGCAACGTTGAAACTCTAGCGACTTCGCAGGTTGGAAAACCTGCGGTACGGCAGACTGGAAAGTCTGCGCTACGGGAAAGCGCAACTGGGAACACCTATGCTGTAAAGTTCCTATTCGCAAATCCCCGAACAATCTGGTAGTTTCAACGACAATTTGACATGCAGAATATGAGCTTCTACGAAAAACTGAAATTCAATGCGGACGGACTGATCCCCGCCATCATTCAGGAACAGGGGACTGGCCGCGTCGTCATGATGGCTTGGATGAACCGCGCTTCAATCGAATCCACCATTGCCACGGGCAAGACCCATTTCTGGAGCCGTTCGCGTCAGAAATTCTGGATGAAGGGTGAAAGCAGCGGTCACACGCAGACCGTCAAGGACATCGCTTTCGATTGCGATGGCGACACGCTGCTCATACAAGTGGAACAAATCGGCGCGGCCTGTCACGAAGGTTATAAATCCTGCTTTTTCCGTTCCATCGAAGACTCAGGCAAGAGCTTTAAGACGACTGAGCCACAGCTCGAAACGCCCGAGCAGATTTACGGAAAAAAATAGATGGAGGATACGGTTCCATTTGGCAGCCAGTTTTATTTTGTCATGTTAGGTCTGCTGGCATTCTCCCGGGGCATGGATATCCTGAGCACCCGGGTGGCGACGCCGAATCTCGTCCTGGAAGGCAATCCCATCGCCAGGAAGCTCGGCTGGACCTGGAATATTCTTATCAGCGTGGTTTTTTCCATTGGCTTCGCGTGCTGGCCGTTGCCTGCAATTGTCATCAGCACTTCAAGTGTGCTCGTGGCATCGCGTAATTTTCAACAAGCCTGGTTGATGCGTTCGATGGGCGAGGAGCCGTATCGCCACTGGCACGTGGCACGCATACGGGAGACACGTATTTCGCTCTATCTCTTTTGCCTGTTTGCCCAGACGGCACTCATCGCGGCGGTTGGGGGAGCGTTGATTTACTTTTGTGATCTGCTGATACCCGTAGCCATTGGGGTGGGCATCATTTCGTATGCCATTGCCGTGACATTCTTCACACTGCTTTCTGTCTGGCGCATGCGGCATCTAATGAGTTAAGGTCACCAGACTTTAGGATAGGACATGTATTCACCAACACTTGAATCTTTTTTGAATCTGGCCACGCAGGGAAATCTTATCCCCGTGACGCGCCGCATTCTCGCCGACTTTGAAACCCCGCTCTCCGCGTATCACAAAATTCGCGGGCAGGGCGAATCGTTCCTGTTTGAATCCGTGGAAGGCGGCGAACATCTGGGGCGTTACTCGTTCGTCGGTTGTAATCCGCGCGCCGTCATCCGCCAGAACGGCGACCGCATTGATCTGATCGAGAACGGAAAGATCACCGAGAAATTTGCCGTTCGCCATGCCCGCCCTGATTGCTCGCAATGTGTGAATGACGGTTTGGAAGTGGTGGAACGCATTATGAAGCGCTATCGCCCGGTATCGTTACCGGGGCTGCCCCGCTTTACGGGCGGCGCGGTGGGATTTATCGGCTACGAATTCATTCACGATGTGGAGCCAGTCGTGCCGCGTCCGGCGCAGGATGATTTGAAAACGCCGACGATGTATTTTCTCATCGCGGATGAGTTGCTGATTTTTGACCGCGTCGCGCAGACCGTCACGATTCTGGTTAATGCGATTCTTGAAGAAGGAGTGACGCCTACGGAGGCCTACGAAAATGCAGTGGCTGAAGTGGAGCGGTTGGTATCCTTGTTGGAACAGCCAAGCGAACACAAGCCGGTGACCGTGCCCGCAGAAGTGCCTCCGGTGCCATTTGAATCCAATGTCACCAAGGAAAAGTTCACAGCCAATGTTTTAAAGGCCAAAGAATACATCACGGGGGGGGACATCATTCAAGTCGTCGGTTCGCAACGCTTTTCAACCCCAGTCAAAGCCGCGCCATTGGATATTTATCGTGCTGCCCGTTCCATCAATCCTTCGCCATACATGTTCCTGCTGGAACTGGAAGGTTTTTCATTGGTCGGGGCTTCGCCGGAATTGCATGTGCGCTGCGAAGATCAAAAGGTGGAAATTCGGCCCATCGCAGGAACGCGTCCGCGCGGCAAAACGGACGAGCAGGACGTGAAGAATGAAAAAGATTTGCTGGCTGATCCCAAGGAGCGCGCCGAACACGTGATGCTGGTGGATCTCGCGCGGAACGATTTGGGCCGCGTCTGCGATTACGGCAGCGTGCAGGTGAAGGACTTGATGATCATCGAGCGTTACAGTCACGTGATGCACATCGTGTCCCAGGTGGAGGGACATCTTTCATCGGAGAAAACGCCGTATGATTTGATGCGCGCGACGTTCCCCGCCGGGACACTCAGCGGTGCGCCGAAGGTGCGGGCCATGCAGATTATTTCTGAGCTGGAGCAAACCCAGCGCGGACCTTACGGCGGTTGTGTTGGTTATTTTTCTTTCAATGGCAATCTCGATTGCTGCATTACCATTCGCACGGCACTGATCAAGGATGGCCGGGCTTACGTGCAAGCCGGAGGCGGTTGGGTGAATGATTCGACGCCCGAAGGCGAATTCGAAGAAACGGTAAATAAGTCCAAGGCGATGCTCAAAGCTGTTGCGCTTGCCGAGAGCTTTACGCAGAAAACGTAGCGCAGTTTACTTCCGCAACGCTGCCGGGCGTGGCGCGAGTTTGACCTTGGGATATTTGGTCTTCGCCTTTTTGCCGCCGCGTCCGATGGGCTGGCCCTGCAACGTGCGCTCAATAAATTCGGTCTGGCTGCGATGCGGAGTTTCACCACGTTTCAAGGGGGGGCGACTATAAGAACCATCCGGGCGCATGATGCGGGCTTTGACATTGTCCTGAAGCGGCAGGGTAAGCAATTCGCTGATGATGCGTTCACGCAAGTTGCCGTCATCTACCGGGAAAACCACTTCAATGCGTCGGAAAAAATTGCGCGGCATCCAATCAGCGCTACCGACAAAAATTTCCGGACGGCAGGCATTCTCAAAGTAAAAAATCCGGCTGTGTTCCAAAAAACGGTCCACGATGCTGCGCACGGTGATGTTTTCGCTGATGCCTTTGAGCTGTGGTCGCAGACAACAAATGCCCCGCACGATCAAATCAATTTTCACACCCGCGCGGGACGCATCATAAAGTGCTTCGATAACCTCGCGGTCCACCAGTGCGTTCATCCGGGCGATGATGCGCGCCGGTAAACCTTTGCGGGCATTTTCGGCTTCGCGTTGGATTAGCGAAATCATCCGCTTATGCAGATCGAATGGGGCAACCAAAAGTTTCTGGGTGCCTTGGAATTGTGAGATGCCGGTGAGCAGGTTGAATAAATTCGTGGCGTCTTCGCCGAAGGTTGGGCGACAGGTGAATAGTCCCACGTCCGTGTAAATTCGTGAGGTGGTGGGATTGTAATTGCCGGTAGCGACATGCACATAGCGGCGAATAATGTCGTCATCGCGCCGGACCACGAGGCACATCTTGGAATGAATTTTATAACCGACCAGCCCATAGACCACGTGCACGCCTGCTTCCTCCAATTGCCGCGCCCATTGGATGTTGTTGGCTTCGTCGAAACGGGCGCGCAATTCCACAACCGCCGTGACTTGCTTGCCGTTGCGAACGGCATTCATCAACGCGCCGATGATTCTTGGATCACCGCCGGTGCGATACAGCGTTTGCTTGATGGCCAATACCCGCGCATCAGCGGACGCTTGTTCGAGAAACTTAACCACGCTATCAAACGTTTCGTAAGGGTGATGTAAAAGGATGTCGCGCTCGCGAATCGCCGCGAATAAATCGGGGTGATCCTGCAAAGCAGCGGCAACGGGCGCAACAAAGGGCGGATCGCGCAATTCCGGTGAATGATCGCCCTCATAAATGGCCATGAGGCGCGTGGGATTCAATGGCCCGTTGATGACATACAAATCTTCTTCATCCAGCTTGAGTGTGCCGAGCAACGCATTGCGCAGGTCGAGCGGACAATCCACTTCCACCTCGAGCCGCACAGCGTCACCTTTGCGGCGATTATGCAACTCGTTCTCGACGGCTTTGAGCAGATTGAGGGTTTCCTCCTCGTCGATGTAAAGCTCGCTGTTGCGAGTGACGCGGAAATGCCAGTAGCCGAGAATCTCGGTGCCGGGAAAAAGATCGGCCAGATAATGACCGATCAAGTTGCCGAGAAAAATATAATCCTGCCGCCCATTTTCGCGCGGCAATTTGACCAGGCGCGGCAGCACGCGCGGCACCTGGACCACGGCAAGATGCCGGAGCATCTGACCACCTTGCGGCATTTCGAGGCGCACGATGATGTTGAGGGACTTGTTGAGCAGTTGCGGAAAGGGATGCGCGGGGTCCAGCGCCAGCGGAGTCAGCACGGGTCGCACTTGTGCCCGGTAATAATTCTCCACCCAGGCGAGATCGGCCTCACTCAAATCATCGAAGTTCAAGAAATGAATGCCATGCTTTTCGAGGGAGGGCCGCAGTTCCTCATTCCAGCAGGTATATTGTTGCTCCACCATGCGCCGGACGCGGCGGGTGACCGCGCGGAACGCTTCCGTGGCGGTCAAGCCATCGACACTGCGTTCCACCACGTCGCTTTCAATCTGTTGTTTGAGACCGGCAACGCGGACTTCGAAAAACTCGTCGAGGTTGGAGCTGGTGATGCAAAAGAACTTAACCCGTTCCAGGAGCGGATTTTTCGGGTCCAACGCCTCGTCCAGCACGCGTTGATTAAACTCGAGCCAGCTCAATTCCCGGTTGATAAAATGACCCGGCCCATACTTTTTCACGGCATTTCCCATAAGAGCGTCTGTTAATAATAGCAACAAACGGGTGAAAGGCGAGCGACAAGTCTGTGACGAAATGGGCTTTTGCTCACCCCTCATAATCTTACTCATAATCTTAATCCTAATCTCCTGCGGCATTCCGTTCAGACAGAGATTAAGAGTAAGATTACGATTAAGATTAAGAAAGAAGCGGAAAAGCAGCGAAAAACATTGTTTTCGCGTCATAGCGGATTATTTTTAACGGCGTGAAGACTTTTGCGGAACTTAACTTTCCCGGGCGGTTGATAGCAGTGGAAGGATTGGACGGCTCGGGCAAGTCCACCCAGATTTACCTGCTCAAGCGCTGGCTTGAATTGCAGGGACTCAAGGTCTTCTTTAGCGAATGGAATTCCTCGGAACTCGTCAAAAGTGCCACGAGCAAGGGCAAGAAGCGGGAACTGCTTACTCCAACGACGTTCAGTCTCATTCATGCCACCGACTTTGCAGACCGCTATGAACGGCAACTCGTTCCGCTTCTCCGCGCCGGATACATTGTGCTTTGTGACCGGTATATCTTTACGGCATTTGCGCGGGATACCGTGCGTGGTTGCCAGCCCGCGTGGGTGCGGGGCCTCTACAATTTTGCGGCGCATCCCGACCTGACTTTTTTTTACAAGGCACAGTTGGAAGTTTCGCTGCAACGCATTTTGGATGGCCGGCCGCAGTTGAAATATTTTGAGGCCGGGATGGACATGCGCTTGTCCGCTGATCCGTATGAAAGCTTTCGCATTTTTCAGGGGCGCATCCTGGAACAATACCTCGCGATGAGCACTGAGTTTAATTTTTCGGTCATTGATGCCAATCAACCGATTGAAACACAGCAATCGATTGTGCGTGAATTGATATCAGCCAAAATCGATTTGAACTCCTTCGTCTCAACCAAAGTCGCCTAGTTGCATGAAACGAAATTCCAATAAGCGCAATCGGGGCACGACCAACCAGGCGATGATTGTAGTGCCGCGTCCCTCCAAACGGCGATTTTATGGTCAGGGCATTCCCAACGTGGAATTGCAGCGATTGGCGGGAAAGCTGATCGTCGTTGAAGGTGCTGACGGCTCCGGACGTTCCACGCAGATTGCCCGGCTACGGGATTGGTTGGAAGGTTGCGGCCATGCGACGGTGCAGGTTGGTCTCAAGCGTTCCACACTGGTGAGTGAGGAATTGAACCAGGCGCAGACGGGTAACATTCTCAGCCATACCACGTTGAGTTTGTTTTATGCGACGGACTTTGCCGATCAGTTGGAGAATATTATTTTACCAGCATTGAAAGCGGGCTTCATGGTGCTGGCCGACCGCTACATCTACACCTTGATGGCCCGTGATCTCGTGCGCGGGATGGATGAGGCGTGGCTGAAGAATTTGTATGGGATTGCGCTGGTTCCCGATGCAGTTTTTTACCTGAAGGTTTCGCCGGAACAATTGGTGCAGCGTAACTTTGCCAAGAACTACGCGCTTGATTATTGGGAAAGCGGCATGGACCTGGGTCTTTCCCGCGAAATGTTCGACAGCTTTCTTCAATACCAGGCAATGATGGCGCAGCAATTCAAGCGGCTCCAATCCATTTACGGTTTCAACATCATTGATGGTGATCGGATGCCCGACGAAATCAACGCCGAATTGCGTCGCAAAATCGAAGCGGTCCTGGCGGGCAAATAAAATTCAAATAGTCAGAGTGGAACGTTCCTTATCCCGGGTGACTGGCAACGTTTTTAACCGAAGTAAATTTATGGCCGAAGCAAGCAGCAAAGCGGAACATTTGGTTGGTGTTGATTTAGGTGGCACCAAGATTCTGGCTGGCGTGTTCACGTCGTCGCTGAAAATCATAGGTCGCTCTAAAATGAGCACCAAGGCGGAGCGCGGGACGTCCAGCGTCATCGAGCGCATTGCTCGTTGCGTGCAGGATGCGGTGGATGAATGTGATCTTAGCCTCAAGCAGATAAAGGGTATCGGGATTGGCGCACCCGGCTCGGTGGATCCGGAAAACGGCCGGGTGATGTTTGCGGGAAATCTCGATTGGAAGGATGTGGGCCTGAGGAAAGAGTTGGAAAAGCAACTGGAGGTTCCGGTGTTCCTGGGGAACGATTGCAACATCTGCACGCTTGGCGTTCATGAAGTGGAATTGGAGGCGAAACCCAAGAACATGATAGG
The DNA here is from genome assembly GCA_028293285.1 of Pedosphaera sp. Taxonomy (GTDB): domain Bacteria; phylum Verrucomicrobiota; class Verrucomicrobiia; order Limisphaerales; family Pedosphaeraceae; genus Pedosphaera. The sequence continues at coordinate 5,175 of JAQGPC010000033.1, read as the reverse complement.
AGTTTTTCTGGGCACTGGCATTGGCGGTGGATTGATTTTGGATGGCAAAATGTTTACCGGACATAATCGTACGGCCGGTGAAGTCGGTCACATGGTGCTGGAAGTCAACGGCCCGAAATGCACCTGTGGCAACCGGGGTTGCTGGGAAGCATTTGCGAGCCGCTCCGCGCTTTTCCGTCAAATTCAGCAAGCGGTAAAGGATGGCCAAAAAACCGTGCTGACCGAAATGCTCGGAAATGATTTGAAAGATTTGCGCAGTGGTGATTTGCGCAAGGCCATCAAGCAGGGCGATAAATTCGTCGAGCACATCGTGGAAGAAGCGGCCAAGTACACCGGCATCGCAGTGGCCAATCTCATCAACATTATTGGGCCGGAGGTGGTGGTGATCGGCGGCGGGTTGATGGACGCGCTCGAAAATGAAATGCTTTCGGTGATTGTGGAATGCGCGCGCGAGCACGCGTTTCCCGGATCGGACAAGGGGGTAAAGATTCTGGCTTCCAAATTAGGTGATGATGCGGGCATTACGGGCGGAGCGGTACTGGCGCGGAAGGAGACTAAGTAGGGCGAGGATAGAGGATTGAAGATGGAGGATAGCAAAAACATGGATTTCTTAATCTTACTCTTAGTCCTAATCTTGCTCTGTTTTCCCGCTGTCCAATCAGGGCAGAAATTAAGATTAAGATTAGGATTGGGACTATGAGGGAAAGACGCGCTGTCATTGATATTGGAACCAACTCGATCAAATTGTTGGTGGCGGATGTCATTGATGGGAAGGTCGAGCCGGTGTTGGAAGACAGCGAGCAGACGCGCTTGGGGGCGGGGTTTTACGAGACTCATCAATTGCAACCCAAGGCGATTGCGGAGACGGCGGAAGCGGTCGCAGGTTTTGTTCGCAAGGCGGGCGAATTGCAAACCGTTTCCACACGCGTCATCGCCACGAGTGCGGCACGGGATGCCTTGAATCCTACGGATCTGACGGGTGCCATCGAAAAAGCCTCCGGATTGAAAGTGGAAATCATTTCGGGCGAACAGGAGGCAGATTGGGCATTTCAAGGAGTGACGAGTGATCCCGAATTGGCACATCAACCATTACTGTTGCTGGACGTGGGAGGCGGCAGTGCGGAATTTATTTTAGGACAGGGCGAGCAAAAACATTTTCGCGAAAGTTTTCAATTGGGCACGGTGCGGTTACTGGAAAAACTGCCGCACAGCGATCCACCGACGGCAAAGGAGTTGGCGGAATGTCGGAATTGGGTGAAGGAATTCCTGGAAAAGGAAGTGCGGACAAAATTGGGCCCGGCTCTAAAGAAGGAAACGAAACTGGATTCAGAACGGCGGCCAGTGCAATTGGTGGGTACAGGCGGCACAACGACCATTCTCGCGCGCATGGAAGCACAGCTTGATTCCTTTGACCGCGAGCGCATCGAAGCGACGCGGTTGAGTTTGGAGCAAATACGGGCGCATACACAGAAGCTTTGGAGCCAAACCTTGACGGAACGCAAAACTATTATCGGGCTGCCCAAGAAACGCGCCGATGTCATTTTGCCCGGCGTGGTGATTTACGAAGGCATTATGGAAGCATTCGGTTTTGGTGAGTTGCGCATCAGTACGCGTGGCTTGCGGTTTGCGGCAGTGATGGCTGGCAGGTAGGTCTACTAAGTTTATCGATGGTCAGGGAAAACTGGTAAAACGAAAGGCAAGGCCCTTTAGGTTCGGAACCATCATTTGTGATTCCTTGGAGGGTTGATAGGAAACGCGGTAGATGATGCCGTTCTCATCGTCACTAACCAGCAGTGAACCATCCTTGGCGACCGCAATGCCAGCAATGCGCGCGAACTGGGCCTTGCCACCTTCAATCAAAAATCCGCTAAGAAAATCCTCGAAGGCGACGGGTTGATTGTCCTTGAACCGCACACGGGTAACCCGATAACCGCTGGGAGGAAGCCGATTCCACGAACCGCGCCAGACTACGAAGGCGTCGTTTTGATATTCTTTCGGAAATTGTGAGCCTTGATAAAAGGTCATGCCGATGGGAGCGGCGTGGGCTTCGTAGGTCAATACAGGAGCAATGGATTTTTCGCAGATAGCTTCCTTGGTCGTGCCCTTTGGTTCATAGGCTTGGGCATCCACTTGTTTGTTGCCGAAACAATAGGGCCAGCCGTAAAAGCCGCCTTCGACCAGCAAGTTAAGTTCTTCCGGCGGAACCTGGTCGCCACGGTCATCGGAACCGTTATCAACACCCCACATTTGATGCGTCACCGGATGCCAGCCGAATCCCATGGTGTTGCGCAAACCACTGGCAAAGATTTTGCGCTGGCTGCCATCGGGTTGGGCGCGAAGGATCGTGGCATTCTCAGGATTGCTCTCCTCGCAATTATTGCAGGTACTGCCGACAGAGATATAAAGCAGATTATCCGGCCCAAAAGCGATTGTGCGCCGCGGATGCTGCCCGCCATCGGGCAAGTCAGGGCCAGCGAGAGCTTTGGGTGGCTCGACTTTGCCGCCGCCCAGAAGGCGGGCCCGGTAAATCTTATGCACCGTGGTGAGATAAAGATTGCCCTCATAAATGGTGATGCCATGAACCTCCTTTAATTTTGACACGATGGTCTGCTTTTCATCGGCAACGCCTTTGTTCTGCTTGTCGCGCAAAGCAACGACCTTGCCCTGGTCATAGCAGGTGACATAAACCGTACCGTCATCGCCCACGGCGAGCATGCGTGGGTTGCCGAGACCTTTGGCAAAGACATTGACCTGAAAACCAGGTGGAACCTTGAGTTGTCGCAGGCGTTCCTCACTGAAGTCCCGCTGCTCGGGACGAAACGTATGGCTGACAGTCTCGTGGTTTTCTGTTTTTTCCTTCGCAATTACCTCTCCCCCAAAGGGCAGGGCAAAGGCACAGCCAAGAACCAAGAAAATGGAACCTCCTCCTCGCATGTTGAAATCTAGTTCGCGCCTTTATGAGGTCGATAGGGAAAACACCTGAATCTGGTTGGGGTAGAAAAATTATTCTTGTTTCAAATCGTCGGAGGGATTACGAAAGACGCATGTCCAACTCCAATCCTTCTTCGAAACCTGTCCGCATCGAACTGCCAACCCGTGGCCTGAGCCGCCGCCAATTTATTTATACCACTGCGCTGGCAGCCAGTTCGCTCGCCATCAGCAGCTATGCTGCACCGCGTAGCAAATTTAAATCGCCGAACGAAAAACTAAACGTTGGTATCATCGGCGCGGGCGGCAAGGGCGAGGTGGATTCAAACGGTCTGGCCAGTGAAAATATTGTCGCACTGTGCGACGTGGATTCGGACACGCTGGCGAAAGCCGCCAAGAAGTGGCCGAGCGCGCGGTTGTATCGTGATTACCGCGTGATGTTGGAAAAGGAAAAAACTTTGGACGCGGTGACGATCAGCACGCCGGATCATCAACATGCCCCGGCGGCCATGCAGGCCATGCATCTGGGCCGGCACATTTATTGCCAGAAGCCGCTGACGCATACGATTTATGAAGCGCGCGCGCTCACGCTCGCGGCCCGCAAATACAAGGTCGTCACGCAAATGGGAAATCAGGGTCATTCGGGCGACGGCAATCGGCGGTTGTGCGAAATGATCTGGTCCGGAGCGATCGGGAAGGTGACCGAAGCGCATTGCTGGACCAACCGTCCGATCTGGCCACAGGGATTGGAGCGTCCGGCGGGTTCTGATCCGGTGCCGAAGAATTTGGATTGGGACTTATGGATTGGTCCGGCACCGATGCGCCCGTTCGTGGACAAATGGCCGGAAGAAACGAATGTCACGAGCACGAAGCGCCGGGGCAGCGGCAAGGTTTATCATCCCTTCGCCTGGCGCGGTTGGTGGGACTTTGGTTGCGGCGCTTTGGGCGATATGGGCTGTCACGTGATGGATGGCGCGAATTGGGCTTTGAAACTGGGCGCACCCACCAGTGTTGAGTTGGTGGATTCATCACCGATCACCACGGAGATGGCACCGAGTTGGGCGATTATTCGTTATCAATTTCCCGCGCGCGGCGACATGCCGGCTTGCAGCTTGACCTGGTATGATGGCGGCAAATTGCCGGCCCGGCCCGCGGAAATGGAAGCGGAGAAGTTCGAAGAGAGCGGAACATTGCTCATTGGCGACAAAGGCAAGCTGATGTGCGCCACCTACGGCGAACGCCCTCGCCTGCTGCCGGAATCAAGCATGGCGGATTACAAGAAACCGGAGCCAACCATTCCGCGCGTGCCAGACAATGATCCTTACAAGGATTTTATCCGGGCCTGCAAAGGCGGTCCCGCAGCGTGTTCGAATTTCGATGTTTCCGGGCCATTTACGGAAACGGTGCTGCTCGGCAATCTGGCGTTGCGCATCGGCAAGAAACTGGAATGGGATTCGGCCAAGATGCGTGTGAAGAATTGCAAGGAAGCGGATCAATACATCCGGACCAAGTATCGCAAAGGCTGGAGTATCTAAGTTTCGCGTTCCAAGATAGTTAACTGTCAACTGGCTGGCGGAAGCGACCGGGACGGGGGCGTCTTGACGGTCTTATCATTGGGCGTCATATTTCCTTTAAGAGGTAAAATATGAAACGCTTCGGGTTCGTCCTTCCAGTTGTTGCGGGTGTTTTGGTGCCCTTAGCGGGATGGTCTGTAGCGCTTGAAACGACGCCTCCATCCCAATCACCAATCGCCACTATTTCCACGACGGGGCTTTCGCAACCGGTGCGTGAGGTCGTTAAAATGGCCGGTTCGGGCGTTTCGGAGGATGTGCTAAAGGCTTATGTCGAGAACTCCAGTTCAACCTTTAACCTGTCGCCGGAGCACATTATTGATCTGCAGGGCACGAAGATTTCGGGCGCGGTGATTGCGGCGATGTTGAGTCATGACAAGAATTTCCGTGACCAGGCCATGGTGCAGGCACAGAAGCAGGCTTCCGAATCTGCCATCGCTGCTCAACAGCAGATTGCGGCACAAGCAGCGGCTTATCCGACGGACCCCGGTGCCGCCTCTCAGTTGAATTACCAATACAGCGCACCGGAGGTAAATTTGTATACTGACACGACTCCCAACTCTCCTTCCTACGATTCTTACTACAACTCATATCCTTTCTATAACTCGTACCCTTTTTACAACTCATGGGGCTATGGTTGGCCGGTCCCGTTTGGGTTCTCGACTTTTTCGAGAGG
>JAQGPC010000067.1 GCA_028293285.1 Pedosphaera sp. | reverse complement strand
CTACAACTTGCCATCTTGTAAAGAAATGGCATTTGGGTGGCGGAAGGGGTCGTTTATGCGCCCCTATTGCCACTTAATGATTAAGGCCATAAGGGATGATTCGCCACCTCCCACGAAAAATGCAATCCCCATTTGCAAACAACTGTTAAACAAACGTTTAGCATTAAAAATTACGCAAGAAGCGGTAGCTAACAAGCTTGATGTGAGCCTCAGGACCTTCCAAAATTGGGAGCGTGGGAAGACGATCCCTGCAAAGCGTTCGCGATCTCAAACAAAGGCATTTATTATCCATGGTTTTTGAGTGGCGCTTAGCCTTTCGGCCGACCGGGTGAAGGCTTTTGAAATTCGGCAGCTTATTAACGCGCCGTGAGTTTTCAACATGCTTTATGGAACGGTGAACCGTCCTGTCGGCAGCGCCTGATAATCCAATCTACAGATTAGGGGTTGAGGTTAAAAACTTTTAGAGAAAAAACTCTTCAATTCAGATGGTGAAACACAAAATCGGCAGATTTTTCCAGTTGGTTTCTAAAGTGTTCCGGCTTCAGGCTTACATGAGTCGAATTGGTTAAGATCAGCATTTCCGTTTTAAAATGACTAGTTTGAGCCCTAGAATGAATTGATCGAATTGAATTAAATACGGGATCCTTGTCTCCAACGATGAATAGGATGGGGGGGGAGCACTTTTGAACAGAGATTCATCATTTGGTTGCAAAAATTACCGGACTTTCTACAATTGCCCCTCTCCATAGTTTTGGTTCACTTCTCAACAATTCGTATACAATTTCTGCCCCACTACTGATAGAGTAAAGAAATACATTTTTGGGGTCGGCATCTTTGTTGAGCAAAACTTGTTTTAGTGCTAGTAGGACATCCTTACTTGCATCCTGATTATTGGAAAGTTGGGAAAAACTCTTACCGTAACCGTCGGAACCACGATAATTTACAGCAAGAAAGTACATTCCCATATTCGCAAACATCTCAGCATGAGCCCTAAATCCTTTCTGAAACTGTGCAGAGCGTGGGGGGATATAGACCACTACTGGAGCGAACTCCCCGGGCAGCAACCGCCAGGGGCGCAACCCGCGCGCACCAGGTAGAAAAGGGCATCCATGATTTTGCGCCGGGGATGCTTGAGCGGTCGTCCGCCGGGTTTGGGTTTGGGCACATGGGGCTCAATCCAGTCCCACTCGGCATCAGTTAAATCACTCGCATAAGTAAGCTGCAAAAAGTTCTTTCACAGGAATCTACCATGTGAGCCAGAAGTTGCCCGAGCAGACTCCGGCTTTGATTAACCGTTCCCGGCGGTCTAAAGCATGGATATAGCCACAGGCCGCCATGGTCGAAGCATCAATTGATCGGGTTGGCCGGTTGGCGACCGCCCGGGTTTTCACAAAGCGGAAGAGGTGATCCATGGCGTTGAGTTCCGGACAGGCCCGGGGCAGCAACCGGACCTGGATCCCGAGCCTTGCGGCCAAGGCCAAGCTTTCCTCGGCCGTATGGGGCGAGCCCCGATCCTCAAAGAGAATGAGTCGCCAACCGCTCCAATGCAGCCGCACCCCTTCCAGGAAATACTGATGGGTCACTTCATCCCACACGTCAGTGATCAGCAGGAGCACTTCGCCCGTCAGGATGTTGAGCGCGCCGTGAATGATGCGTCTGGCCCGGTTGCCGGTGATGGGCACACACACCTGCTCGCCACTCCGGCCATAGCCGCAGTAAAGGGGCGGGGTTTCCGTAATGATGGTTTCATCGAGCATGAGCACGAGCGTGCGTTCATGGCTCCAGAGGCCCTTTTTGAGCCCCCCTTTTTGCCTGCCGCCAGAACAGCTCGCGTCGTGCCAGCACATGCCGGGGATGTTTCCAGCGGATCCCCAATCTGGCCAGGGCCGCGCCGATGCTGCGCAGACCAACCCGCTGTTGGTGCACCTCCGCCAGATACTGGCGCAGCAAGGCGGCGGTCCACACCGTCGAGTTGTAACCATGATCCCGTGGGTCCGTATCAATGATCTGATCGATCAAGGGATCGATGATCCCTTGGGCGGTCGCAGGCCGGCCGCTCCGGGCGGCATCCCGCAGCCGTTCGGCGGTCAAGGGGCCGCCCCGTTGCTCAAAGCGGCTGACCCAGTTGTAGATGGTGCGCCGGGAAACATGCAGGTGCTCGGCGACCTCCGCGACGCTTTCGCCCTCATCCAACAGCATCAGGGCCAAGGCGCGTTGGTACTGCCGAGATTCAATCTGCAATGGCAACAAGCTCGCCAGATCGTTCCGCTCCTTTAGACTCAATTTGATTAGCTCCTTCATCGCAAGGCTCCGGTTCCATAGACCATAAAGACCATGGCACAAGTGAAAGAACTTTTTGCCAGTTACTTAGATGAAAGCGGCATCGAGGGGATCCACGCCCGCGCCGCCGTTGGGCACAGCCGGGGCAACCACGAACGCTGCCTCATTTGGGAGATCATATTCGCCAGAATGTCATTGGGGCGGTCTGCCCGGAGAGTGGGGCGCTCTTTAGCCTCATGGTTGATGGTATGGACACAGAGGTCTTTCAGGTTTATTTGGAGGAGTTGGCTAAAGTCATCCCCAAAGTGGAAGGTAAACGCCAATTTCTTATCATGGATAACGCTTCGTGGCATAAAGCAGCCCGGTTGAACTGGTATCATTTTGAACCGGTGTATCTGCCGCCTTATTCCCCGGACTTCAACCCAATTGAACGATAATGGCTCCGTCTCAAGGCCGATTGGTTCTGGGATTTCATTGCTCATTCCACGCAAGAACCCACCGATAGACTTTGCCTCGCCCTCAAAAGCTTCCTGGAGGGTTCCTCCAAGACCGCTTCAATCTGCTCTATCCGGAAATGATTTCTGGCAATCAGTATATGCAGTATCAGCTTGATATACATTTTAGGAATCCTGGATGTTAGCACAAAAATATTCTTTGGCTGGCCGAGTAAAGTTGCGCTACCCCCTTTTGAGTTTTTGAGCTCCAAGCATGAATGGTATGGCAGAATAGGATGATATATGGAAATGAAACTATCCAATTCTGTTGGATTCTCCTTTTCGGATATGCAATGATAAATGTGCGAAGCAGGTGGATTGTATATAGAATGACAAAGAGTCGCTCACATGATGCGCTTATTATGGCAATGCTCCTCCTCGGGGTTGTGGTGGTCTATCGCTGTTTGTTTCAAGAGCCGGCCTTTAGAGGCAAGACATTGACCTACTGGCTGGAAAAACTAGATCATGAAACTTACATGCCCTCGGCAAGCCATTCGAACGATCCTCGAATAATCGGTCCCATCCGAGCCATTAAGGAAATTGGAACAAATGGCATGCCAACACTTATAAAACTTCTAAACTCGAAAGATACGATAGGAACCTGTTCATTAGAAAGTTTTGTTCATTGGTTGGGCTGGAGAAGTTTCCATATAACTAAGGCCAGCGAAAAACGCAGTTTAGCATGTAACGGATTTGAAGTATTGGGGAAAGAGGGGATGCCAGCTGTTCCTCGGCTCATTCAACTCACAAAAACTGGTAATGAAGACGTAAGGCTCGATGCTTTAGAATGTTTAATCTCAATCAAGCCTAACAAAGATATAATGTTGCCAGTGTTAACTGAATTATTCAATCAATCTGATACGGAATTGACCCGAGAGGCGGCATACTGGTTATCGTCGCTGTACCCGGATGAGGCGAGTAAACTGAGCGTTTTCATAAAATACCCCTATTATAAACAACATTTATTCGCCCCCCCCGTCAAAAATCAAGCAATGAAGAATTAAATAATTGGCTTCAGCAGTGATCCGATATACGGTTTGCTCTCTGGATCCAGATATACCAAAACGACAAAACAGGGGATTTGCTCATCAGTTCCTGACAGCAACTTCAGAAAATTTATTACCTTTTAGATCAAGCCTTTGGGGCCGGTTACAATTGGGCGCCGGGCGCGCATCAAGTTTTTGCAAGCTCGCGAGAGGGCCTCTTGCAACCGCAAACCTTCATACACAAAAAGACGTTTTGCCCGGACCCTTTTCTATTTTTATTCTTCTTAATTTGTTCCTTAATGTATGCGACCATAGGTTTCTCAACTGATTTGGCTTGGGTAGAATTAAGGAACTGAAAGTTCCCTTATTTGAAATTGTGACAATGCCCACGTGTCCGCATAATTCGCTGCCATCGACCTGCTGTCTAATTATGTTTACACAATCTCCGTTCCGTAATTTAGGCATTGGAGGCAGAATCAACCCCGCTGGAACGTATCTTGTTTCGTAATTTTGGACTTGTAGATCCATTTCTAAATCGATGCTTTTCATTAAGACATTTTTCGGTCAATTTGTTCGACAACTATTGTGACATAATGTTCCCTCCCCGGTGATGTCCCGAGCCAACCACGAATTGTTTTCATTCCAGTCTGCAATTGTAAAATGGATTTTAGTAATGATCGAAATTTCGCCATTTTTGTATCTTATGCGTCGAAGTAAGGCAAAAAGCATAGCATAAATATGTTCAATAATTACAACACAGTCCCCTTTTCTCTGCATTACAAGGGTTCTGCGTCGAATAGCTCAAAAGGAAATCGTCATGCACGCCATCGCTTGCAACCTGGCCGAGGCACTGATGCAGGACATCGCCCTCCTCATCAAATCCCCCAGCCGCGGAAACAAATGGTCGTCGAACGCTGTCGTAAATGGTCACAAAAACTATCGAAGAATGCTCTTAACTAAACGCCATTTAGGACCGCCCCTTTTTGGCACAACTCTTTAACTTCCATGCCAATTCCTCGGTTAGACATTTGATGATTGAACACTCGCGTTACCAAGCAACGAAATATCCACTGCCGGTAGACGATGCTAACGTCATCAATGGGAACCTTGAATCGAATAATATAAGCCTGCCATGTCTCGCCAAAATGCCGATTGAATGGGCACTGATCCGGAACCATGCAGTTGAGGCATTAAACTGGTGAAAACCGTTTACGCAACATGCTGAATGACCATGCTTGCAAACCAAATTCCTACTGCATTGCAGTCGGATTTCCCCACCATTTGGTGGTTGCAAATCGAGGTCACAAAGGTTCAAAAGAGCCGGATATCATGCAGAATTTTCTTCACCAAACAAAGTTCTACTTCATGGTTCCGGCTGAGAGCAATTGCTAGACCTTACAACTCCTCCCTTGCACCATGCAAATAACAATTTTCGCGATGTTGGGATTCCAAGTCAGTAAAAAAGCAGATAACCATCTATTGTGCCCGGGTCATAATTAGCAACATGCTTCGCAATCGTATCCTCTGTCGCGTAATCCTTAAATATTTTTAACTTCTCTTTCAGCATGGACTACCTGGTCAGCGGGCAGTCTATCCTTTCGGTAGCGGTCTAGTAGTTATAAGCTATAACGCTATTTGTAGTTGACAAGATTTGTAGAAGTAAGCTTAATCCCGGGAACGGTGCGAGGGCTATGGTAAAGTGGAGACAAAGTGGCTGGAGCTTGCAGACCTGCCCATTTGGGCGTTTGCACTGCTATGGGCTCCTCGCTGTGGCTTTCCCGCGTAAGGTCGATCAGATGGGCTGACTCGATGTGCGGGGAAAAAAGGAAAAAAACATAATGAAAAAAATAATCCTAATCGGGGTATTCGCGGCCTTTGTTGCGATTCCGTTCATCAGCAAGGCATGTGTCTATATCGATCCTAACAACACAAACATAACATACATCTACCCGTGTGATCCAACTTGGAACGGCACAACGTGGCAGCAATACGATTGTGGTCAGGGATTCACAAATGAGCAAGGTCTCTACGACTGTGCTTATGTCAAGACCTGCTGTCCAATCTAGGGTTTAGCGCAAAAGCCTGTTTTCAATCGAGAGCAGGCTTCTTTTCAAATATGAAAAAAAGCTCAAAAGTTGCGTTGTGCATCGTCCTTCTGTTCAGCGCAGGTATCGTGGCGACGCTATTTCTAAAACGTGGAAGACATCTCAAGCTTGAGGGGGAGCGGCTGTACAAGCAGGCCGAGGTTCAGCGACGACAGGTACAAATAGCAAAGTGGCTGTCCCAGGAATTCACGCCAGTTATTGACAACCCGGAATTCGCC
>JAQGPC010000260.1 GCA_028293285.1 Pedosphaera sp. | reverse complement strand
TTAAAGCCAAGGCCGCTTAAGAAAACTAAAAACCCATGGTGTCATTAATTATGAGGCAACGAATCGCCAAACCCACTCCCATTTGGGTGTCATTTATTTATGAGGCAACAAGCCGGTGCCCCTTTTGATTGCCGATATTTGCTTACCCATACACATAATTAAAATTACAGCCAATGTGCGATTGTTAGAAAGAATTCAGCCTCCTCTGTTGTAGGGTGGCGGGCTGTTTCCAAGGCCAGCGGTTTATTAATCACGGGCCGCTGGCCTTTTTGTTTGTCTGCGCGTGTAGGATTTTTCCGACTATGCAAAAATGTATGAACCGCCACATTCAAAGTGAAAATTGGCCCTTATCATAGGGGGCCACTGCTCGGGATGCAGGTCAGCCTCAGTGTATGGGGTTCGCCTTTTTGTTCACCCTGTCATAGGAGCAGTTTATTTGGCCAAACCAAGCTTGAATTGCCATGCGGCGCGTTTTACAAGCTATCTTCGTGCCTGTTTTGCGTCATATTCTTTCGTTGTAAAATCAGTGTGTCGCTCCGTTACATCGCCAGCCGCAATCAAAATCCGAAAAAAGCGTTAATTGGTTTGACTCTCAGTATAATTCATACGATTGTTTCAAACAAACGTATGACTGAAATGGTTAATACCAAAACGAAAGTTTTGGATGTGGCTGAAAAATTGTTTGGCGAGCACGGACTGGACCGTGTTTCCGTGCGCGACATCACAAATAAGGCCAAGGTAAACCTTGCCGCCATTTCTTATCACTTCGGAAGTAAACAGGATTTAATCGCTGCCGTCTTCGAGCGACGCATCTTTCCGGTAAACGAAGCCCGTTTAATGGCTCTTGATGCCGTCGAGAAATCTGCAGGCAAAAAAGCTCCTAAACTGGAGGATATCCTGGAAGCATTCATTCGTCCGACCCTGCAATGTTCCCAGAAAGCTTCCGAGGGGGGCGCAGCTTTTTCCAAGCTGTTCGGGCGCTGCCTTTCCGAACCAAGCCCGGAAGTGGAAACGCTCCTGAAAAAGCAATTTGAGCCCCTGGCTGAACGACTGGACCGTGCGCTGATGCGAGCGCTCCCCAAGTTATCGCGCACGGAAATCTTCTGGCGCATGAAATTCACTTTTGGGGCCTTGCATCACTGGCTTTTAACAAAAGATAGGTTTATTCCTCACTGGATCGAAGCCTCTGATATCGAAGAGCAGGTCCAGACACTCATCTCCTATTCCGCCGCCGGGTTCCGGGGCGCATAATTGCAGTTTTAATATGAAACAGAAAAACTTAACGGCGCTAATTTTGTGTCTTTTGGCCACGTCGGCGGGCGTTTCCTTAAGTGGTTGCGGGAAAAGCAATGCCGCGCCGCCGCCGCGTCCGCCCGCTGAGGTGTCGGTAATCAACGTGGCTTCGGAGCGCGTGGACCATACCACCGAACTTCCCGGGCGTATCAATCCGATGCGTGAAGCGCAAGTGCGCGCCCGCGCCACCGGCATTCTGCTCAAGCGTTTGTTCGAAGAAGGATCGAATGTCAAGGAAGGGCAGGTGTTGTTCGAGATTGATCCGGTCCCGTTGCAAGCGAGCCTTAACAGTTCGAAGGCAGCGCTGGCGAAAAGCGAAGCCGCGTTGAAGGAATCAAAAGCCCGGGTGGATCGCTACCAAGAGTTGGTAAAAATCAGCGCAATCAGCAAACAAGTTTACGATGAAGCGCTCGCCACACTTGGGCAAAATGAAGCAGATATATTGAGTGCCAAAGCCGCAGTGCAGACGGCTGAACTGAATCTCGGGTACGCGCAAGTCACCGCGCCCATTTCCGGTCGAATTGGCCGGGCCTTGGTAACCGAAGGCGCTTTGGTGAGCGTAGCCGAAGCAACGCAACTCGCCATGATCCGGCAACTCGACCCGGTCTATTTTGACTTTACACAATCAAGCACGGAAGTGCTGCATCTGAAACGGGCCTTGGAAAGCGGAACTCTCCAGAGTGTGGCTCCTGGAGAAGCGAAGGTGACCTTGATCCTGGAGGATGGCACAGTTTACCGGCATCCGGGCAAGCTTTTGTTCTCCGATATTTCCGTTGATCCCACCACTGGCATGGTCACGTTGCGCGCGGAATTTCCCAATCCGGAAAATCTTCTGATGCCCGGCATGTTCGCCCGCGCCCAAATCGTGGAGGGCGTCAACTCCAACGCGGTGACGATTCCACAGCGGACGATTGCTCGCGGTGCGGCTGGTGCGTCCAGCGTCCTGGTGGTGAATGACCAGGACAAAGTGGAGGTCAGAAATATCGAGATCGACCGCACCGTGGGAACCAAGGTTGTGGTCGCGAAAGGGTTAAAACCGGGCGAACGCATCATTGTGGAAGGTTCGCAGAAAGCGCCCCCGGGCTCGGTTGTGAAACCGGTTCCCTTGATGGCGAGTCGTGAAACCAGCGCTCCGGCGAAATCCAACTAGGCGGCATCATGGCACATTTTTTCATTAACCGGCCCGTTTTTGCCTGGGTAGTTTCCATTCTTATCATGGTGCTGGGCGGACTGGCGATCACGCAACTGCCCATCGCGCAATATCCCAGTGTAGCGCCGCCTTCAGTTTCCGTGACGGCAAATTACGCCGGCGCATCTGCGGAAACCTTGCAGGAAACCGTTACGTCCGTCATCGAGCAACAGCTCAACGGAATTGACAACCTATTGTACATGTCGTCGAGCAGTGACGCTTCGGGTTTGGCCACCGTCACGCTGTATTTTCTTCCGGGTACCAACCCCGACACCGCGCAAGTTCAAGTGCAGAACAAGGTGCAACTCGCCACGCCGAGCCTGCCGCAAACTGTCCAGCAGCAAGGCGTCGTCGTCGCGAAGGCCACGCGCAATTTCATGATGTTTTTCACGCTCTCCACGATGGACGACAGCCTCGATGAAGTCGCGTTGGGAAACTATATTGCTTCCAGTGTGCTTGATCCGATCCGGCGTGTGACCGGGGTGGGGGAGGCAAACCTGTTCGGCTCCCAATACGCGATGCGGATCTGGATAAATCCAGACAAGTTGAACAGCTTCGGCCTCACTGCGGACGATGTCACCACTGCCATTCAAAATCAGAATATGCAGGTGCCGGTTGGACAAATCGGAGCCACACCTTCCGTCGAAGGACAACAGCTTAACGTGATTATGCAGGGGCGAACGACTTTTCGTACCGTACCTGAATTTGAAAAGATTCTTCTGCGCACGAACCCCGATGGTTCCCGGGTTTTCTTGAAAGACGTGGCGCGCGTCGCTCTCGGCGCCGAGAATTACGGCACGAAAGCGCGCGTAAATGGGCACCTTTCGGCCGCCGTGGCGATCAAGTTATCCCCGTCGGCCAACGCATTGAACACGGCGGCGGCGGTGCGCGAGAAAGTCACCGACCTGTCCCGGTTTTTTCCGCCCGGTGTGCGCGTGGATTATCCTTTGGATACTTCCACCTTCGTCCGCATTTCCATTGAAGAAGTTCTCAAGACTCTGGTTGAAGCGATCGTACTGGTGTTCCTCGTCATGTATCTGTTTCTTCAAAACATTCGCGCCACCCTCATCCCGACGATTGTCGTGCCGGTCGCGCTTCTCGGCACTTTCGGAGCGATGCTGGCCTTCGGGTTTTCCATCAATGTCTTGACGATGTTCGGCATGGTGCTGGCCATCGGGATTCTGGTTGATGACGCGATTGTCGTCGTGGAAAACGTGGAACGCATCATGGCCGAAGAAGCGCTTTCACCTCTCGAGGCGACGCGCAAAGCGATGAGCCAGATCACGGGCGCGCTCATCGGGATCACGCTGGTGTTGACGGCGGTTTTTATTCCGATGGCTTTTTTCAGCGGGTCAGTCGGCACCATTTATCGGCAATTCTCCTTGTCGCTGGTCTCGTCCATGTTGTTCTCCGTGTTCCTGGCGATGTCGTTGACTCCGGCTTTGTGCGCTACGTTATTGAAGCCAATTCCCAAGGGACATAAACACGAGAAGCGGGGTTTTTTCGGCTGGTTCAATCGCACTTTCGCCAAGGCAACGACCACTTATCAATCGTCGGTGGGCCGCATTCTGAAGCATAACCCGATATCCATGGTCCTGTTTCTTGTAATTGTTGCCCTGGTTGGTTTTCTTTACGTCCGGCTGCCGTCCTCATTCCTGCCCGCCGAAGACCAGGGATATTTTATCACGAACATTCAATTGCCCGTGGGCGCCGCCGAGGGCAGGACGCAGGATGTGTTAAAGCAGGTGGAGGAATATTTTTTGA
This sequence comes from Pedosphaera sp., assembly GCA_028293285.1. Lineage (GTDB taxonomy): Bacteria > Verrucomicrobiota > Verrucomicrobiia > Limisphaerales > Pedosphaeraceae > Pedosphaera. Next base: position 16,760 of record JAQGPC010000260.1, on the reverse strand, counting down.
AGCAACCGGAAATTGAGAGTTTCATCACGGTCGCCGGCTTTAGTTTCAACGGACGCGGGCAGAACTCCGCGCTTTCGTTCGGACGACTGAAGGAATGGAACCAGCGCAAAGGCGCTGAACACACGGTTCAAGCGGTGATTGCCCGCGCCGCGGGAAAATTCGCGTCGATCAAGGATGCCATTATCTTCCCCTTGAACCCGCCGGCCATCGCCGAGTTGGGCAACTCGACGGGATTTGATTTTCAGTTGCAGGATCTCGGCGGCCTCGGCCACGAAAAATTATTGGCGGCACGAAATCAAATGCTGGAAATGGCGTCGAAAAATCCCGTTGTGGTGGGCGTGCGCGTGCAAGGCCTGGAGGATGCGGCGCAGGTTAAAATCAACGTGGATGAAGCCAAGGCCAGCACGCTGGGCGTTTCGCTCGCGGACATCAACGCGACGATGCAAACCAGTTTCGGCTCCACGTATGTGAACAATTACATCAACGGTAATCGCGTTCAGCGGGTGATTGTTCAACTGGACGCCCCGTTTCGCATGTCTACCGAGGACGTGAACCGAGTTTACATTCGCAATCGTACCGGCACCATGGTTCCGCTTTCGGCGTTCACAACCGTGCAATGGATATACGGCTCGCCGCAGTTGCAGAATTACAATGGTTTTCCGGCCTACGAATTGGTCGGCGCCGCCGCTCCCGGAAAAAGCACCGGCGAAGCGATGCAAGCCATGGAAACCATGGCGAAGCAATTACCGTCCGGCATCGGTTACGAATGGACCGGGCAATCCTACGAAGAACGGTTGTCGGGTTCGCAGGCGCCGATGCTTTACGTGCTTTCGTTGCTGGTGGTTTTCCTCTGCCTGGCGGCGCTTTATGAAAGCTGGTCGATCCCGCTGTCCGTGATTCTCGTCGTGCCGCTCGGCGTTCTAGGCGCACTGCTCGCTGCGTCGTTGCGCGGACTGCCCAACGATGTTTATTTCAAAGTCGGACTTTTAACGACCGTGGGGCTCGCGACCAAGAACGCCATTCTGATTATTGAATACGCAAAAGACCTTCAGGCAGCCGGCAAAGGTCTGGTCGAAGCCACTCTCGAAGCGGTTCACCTGCGGCTTCGGCCAATTCTCATGACCTCGTTCGCCTTCATTTTAGGCGTCATGCCGCTGGTGGTCAGTACGGGTGCAGGTTCCGCGAGTCGCAATGCCATTGGCACGGGCGTCGCTGGGGGAATGTTCGCCGCGACCGCTCTGGGCATATTTTTAATTCCGGTGTTTTATGTCGTCGTCCGCCGCATTTTCAAATTGAAGTCCAAACCCTCGACCAGTTCGGAACCCCGCGCTGGCGGACTCGGCGTCGATAAGGAGCAGATAGCATGAAGAATTGCCTTTTAATCCTCAGCATTGGAGTCCTGGTGGGCGGATGCACGATGATGCCGAAGTATGAGCGGCCAGCCGCGCCGGTGAACAATTCCTGGCCGAACGCTGCGGCGATAAACGGCCCGACCAACGTCTCCGCGGCTGATCTGGATTGGCGCGATTTCTTCGACGACCCGCAGTTGCAGAACCTGATTGGCCGGGCGCTGGTGAACAATCGCGATTTGCGAATTGCTGCGTTGCGAGTCGAACAATCACGCGCCCAATACCGCATTCAACGGGCGGAGCTTTATCCTGGCATTCAAGGGGATGCGAGTGTGGTTCGCCAAAAAACCTCATCCACGATCTTTGATAATAATTCCACGGTCACCACCGGCCAGGCCCAGACAACCTACAACGTTGGTGTGGACGCCGCCTACGAAGTGGACCTGTTTGGCCGGATTCGCAGCCTGAAGCAGGAAGCGCTGGAAAGATATTTCGCGACTGACGAGGCGCGTAAAAGCGTGCAGATCGCGCTGGTGTCCCAAGTTGCTTCAGAATATTTGACGCTGTTGCAACTGCAGGAAGCCAAACGAATCGCGCAACAAACCCTGGAAGCTGTTCAGTCCTCGTACAATTTGAACAAACGAAGTTTCGAAGCTGGCGCGGCATCAGAACTTGATCTGCGCACGGCGGAGGCCCAGGTTCAAACAGCACAGGTCAACATGGCCAACTACACGCAATTGGTGGCACAATCCGAGAACGCCCTAGTTTTCCTGGTGGGGCAACCGTTGCCCAATGAACTTCCCTCCGGCAAATCGTGGCGAGAGCAGCATCTCCTGGCAGATTTGCCGGTCGGGCTTCCCTCCGAAGTGTTGCAACGTCGCCCCGACATTCTAGCCGCCGAACACAATTTAAAAGCGGCCAACGCCGACATTGGCGCGGCCCGGGCGGCTTTTTTTCCAAGAATTCTTTTGACCGGTTCTGCGGGAACTGCCAGCGCAAAACTGACCGATCTGTTCACCGGCCCCTCCGCGGTGTGGAGCTTTTCGCCACAAATTACCGTTCCCATTTTCGACCTTGGCAGTACGAGGGCAAAACTCGATGTTTCGAAAATCAGCAAGCGAATTGAAATCGCCAATTACGAGAAAGCCATCCAAACTGCCTTCCGTGAGGTGGCCGATGCGCTGGTCGTTCGCTCGATAATTGACCAAAAGCTGCGGGCGCAGGAATTACTGTTGCAGGCCCAACAAAAACGATTCGACCTTACCAATGCGCGTTATCGCCAGGGCGTGGACAGTTACGTGGCCGTTCTGCTGGCGCAACAGGATCTTTATGCAGCTCAACAAGATCTCCTTCAATTCCAGGCCACGCGGCTGCTCAACGCCATTACCCTCTACCGCTCCTTAGGCGGTGGATGGAAATCGTGATCTGCTTCATCGTGCCGCCGAATTGACGCTGACCAGTCTTATTGCCATCACCTATCTGTCGGATAGTGAGAGAAAGGCGCCATTTGAACAAGTATAACAAGCAGCCCCGGTATTCTTAGCGGTTTCATTTTCCCTTCCAAGGCAAAACATCGACATCTCCACGCCAGTAGCGGTACAGCTTGTTGTGCCTATCAACGTGACCATTCCGATTTAAATGTCCATATCCGCGAAATGGCCACAACGAGTCTGGGCGAACACGGTTACCATGTCATAACGGCTGGCAACGGAGCCGAGCGCTGGCTTCACTCAAACAGCATGCCGGCAATGATTTGTCTTCAAATCAAAGCCCTCAAAAATCTGCGGCGGTTGTCGCAGTCGGACGATAATTTCCTTACAAGGACAGGCAGGCATTTCCCGGATCGAATGTAAAACGGAACACCGCTCCAGCGCCAAGAATTCATCGCCCTTCTTGCGCTTCTCTCAGCGCACATTGTAATTGTTCAGCCAGGTGTCTCACATCAGGCTCCTTAAAAATACTCTCATGTGAACCGGGAATGATTTTGACGGTTATCCCCGCTGAGGCCAATTCACTCCATCCGTAACCGGGATCAAAAGAGCAAAGCAGTGGCTGCCTGCGAGTGCGAAACAGAGTCACGCGTCCGGAATAGGGCTTGGAAATATACTTGTCCACCGCTCGTAAGTGGATCCGCCACAGTCTTTGCTCGTTATCTGACAACTGAGATGTATTAACGATGCCTTCCAAATCCAGGACTTCCTGCTGTTGTTCCGTCCGGTTCCGAATCAATTTTCTGCCCAGCTTCCGGCGCCAAACTCTTATCTTCCTTTGCATAATGTCCCGTCGTACCGCCGGGTCCAACCGGTGAAAATCATGCAACCAATAAAAAATGTTTGGCACAAAGTTGCGGATAAAACCAGGTCGCCACCAGCAGACTTGCTCATAACTGCTGTGAATGGGCATGGACTCAAAGAGGGCCAGCAGCGCTACTTCCTCATGTTGCTCGTGCAATTGTCGCGCCATTTCATATGCCACGTTCCCGCCATAGCAGTATCCGCCGAGATAATAAGGTCCTCGCGGCTGCATGTTTTGTATCTCCTCTACATATCGGCTGGCCATTTCTTCAATGCTCACCAGTTCCTCCAGACCCCGCATTCCGGGCGATTCAATTCCGTAGATTGGTTGGTTCTCGTCGAAATGAACTGCCAGGTTCGCGTAACCCCACAAAATGCCCCCGCCCGCTCCGTGGATCAGGAATAGTGGTGGCTTGGAACCTTTATCTTGAATGGCTACCAGCAGGGAGCGGGAGGAAGAGATTTCCTTCGTTCGCAAAGCATTGGCCAACTGTTCAATCGTCGGCGTTTGAAACAGTATGGTCAAAGCCAGTTTTTTTCCAAAATTCTTCTCAATCTGGGCGAATAACCGCACCGCCAAAAGTGAATGTCCTCCCAAATCAAAAAATTTGTCTTGTACTCCTATTGGTTGAATTCCCAGCAGCTCTTCCCAAATTCGCGTCAATTGGGCTTCCACTGGGTTTCGTGGCGGAACGTAACCCTTTTCCAACTCAGGTCTCGTTCGGTCTGGAACCGGCAACTTGTGGCGATCCACCTTCCCGTTCGGCATCAATGGCAGCGTCTCCAGAAACACAAACGTCGATGGCACCATGTAGTCGGGCAGTTTTTCCTTCAGGTAACTGCGCAAATCGCTCGCCATCGGTACTGATTTCTCTCCTGCCACTATGTATGCCACCAACTGCTTGTCTGCCACCGCCGCTTCCCTTGCCATTACAACACATTCCCGGACGGACGGATGTTCGTTGAGCACCACCTCAATCTCTCCCAACTCGACACGAAACCCCCGAATTTTGACCAGCAGGTCAGCCCGTCCACAAAATTCCAGGCATCCGTCGGGAAGATATCGGACCAGATCTCCCGTCCGGTAAAGTTGTGACCCTGGCTCGGCCGTGAACGGATTGGGCATGAACTTTTCCATTGTCAGTTCCGGACGCCTCAGGTAACCCTGCGCCAGCCCGTCACCGCTCGCATATAATTCCCCGTACACCCCAATCGGCACTGGTTGAAAATTCGAGTCCAAAACATAACATTGAGTGTTCGCAATGGGCCGGCCAATTGAAATGGAACGATCATCCGGACATGGGCCGGTTATGGTATGGCAGCAGGTGAAGGTCGTATTTTCCGTGGGACCATAACCGTTGATCAATCGGCAATCCTTAAGACCTGCCAACGCCTTTCTGACATGCGCCACGGATAATACATCGCCTCCAGCCAGCAGTTGGCGGACTCCCTTCAGGCTTTCCAATTGTTCTTCTACCATTTGATGAAACAACCCAGCGGTCAGCCATAGCGTTGTTATTTTATTTTTTTGGATGAACGCTCCCAGTTCCGAGAGGGAGGTGAGGTGCGTCGGGAACATTTTCAAATGTGCTCCGTTCAGGAGGCAACCCCAAATTTCAAACGTCGAAGCATCAAAGGAAATAGGGGCTAATTGCAGAAAAGTATCCTGTGTGCTGAAAGAAACGTAATTCGTCTCTTTCACCAACCGCACCACACCGCGATGGGGAACACAAACTCCTTTCGGCCGACCGGTTGAACCGGAGGTAAAGCAAACGTAGGCCAGGCTTTCGGGACTCGATTGACAGCGGGGATTTGCCACGCTCTCTTTGCCAATTTCCTTCCAGTCCCTGTCCACGCAAACCAACTTTGGTATGGACCCACTATCAAAGGACTCCGCTGGCTGGGGTGATTCGGGTAAATATTTTTGCAGCCGGTTCAGCGTTAGCAAAACCGATGGTTTGGCATCTTCCAGCAGGAACCGTAACCGCTCCTTTGGATGGTTTGGATCCAGGGAAACATAGGCTCCTCCGGCTTTGAGAATGCCCAGCAGGGCAACGATCATTTCCAAGGAACGCTCGATGCATATACCTACTAATGTATCCGTTCGCACGCCGAGCCTCCTCAGGTAATGGGCCATCTGATTGGCTTGGGCATTAAGCTCCTGATAGGTTAAGTTCTTATTTCCGAAGCTGACCGCCACCGTCCCGGACCTCTCCCGGGCCTGTTCTTCAAACACCTCCTGAATGGTTTTGCCGCGAGGGTAGGGAGTTCTGGTATCATTCCACTCTACCAATAATCGATACCTTTCTCCCGCTGTCAGCAGTGGCAAATCGGAAATTCGCTGTGCCGGGTTGGAAACAATTCCCTCCAGTATGACCTCGTAATGCTCCAGCATTCGGTCGATAGTTCCTGCGTCAAACAGATCCGTATTGTACTCTATGGTCGACGCCAGCCCGTCCTCGAACTCCGTCACGCAGAGCGTCACATCGAATTTGGCTGTTCCTTCATCCACCGGCATCGGCTGCAACTCCAAGCCTTGCAGCTTTAATTCCTTAAGCGGCGCTTTCTGAACGAGAAACATTACCTGAAATAGAGGGCTGTAGCACAAACTCCGATCCGGGTTCAGTTCTTCCACCAGTTTTTCAAACGACAAATCCTTGTTTTCATAAGCCGCCAGCGAAACTTTTTTCACCCGCTCCAACACTTCCCGAAACGTTGGCGCACCAGACAAATCGGTGCGTAACGCCAGCGTATTGACGAAAAAGCCAATCAATCCTTCAGTCTCCGTGCGATTGCGATTGGTCACTGGACTCCCCACGATCACATCCTCCAAACCGGTATATCGGTGGAGCAATACTTTAAATGCCGCCAGTAGCAACATGAACAGTGTCACGCCTTCCTTCTGGCCCAGTTTCGCCAATGATTTTGAAAGCGCTCGTGTCAGTTGCCCCCGCCGTGCGCCCCCACGATGAGATTGAACTTTGGGCCGTGCACGATCCGTGGCAAGCTCGAGAATGGGAAGCGGCCCCTTCAGTTGTTCGCGCCAATAAACCAGTTGCTCATTGATAATTTCGCCTTCGAGCCACTTTCTTTGCCAGATGGCGAAATCCCCATATTGAATCGGCAAATCCGGCAGTGGATATGCCCCTCCCTCCAAATAAAATTTATACAGCGTTGCGAGTTCGTGGTAGAATATATCGCGCGACCAGCCATCGGAGATGATGTGATGCATCGTGATCAGCAGCACATGGTCGGATGACTCCAAGCGCAAGAGTTTGACTCGCACCAGGGGCCCTTTGGCCAAATCAAAAGGTGTCGCTGCTTCCGCCTGGCTCAGCCTCTCCACCTCTTGTTCCCGCTCCGCTCGGGCGGATTTTTCGACTATTACCACGGGCAGATTCAAAGGTCCCGGTTCTGCCACCACCGCCTTTGGGTGGCCTTCCATAGATGGGAAGCTGGTTCTCAATATTTCATGCCGGCGAAGAATCTCACTCAGACTGCGCTCCAAAGCGGAAGTGTTCAAATTTCCTCTCAGGCGAATGGCAGCCGGAATGTTGAAAAGCGCGCTCTCCGGCTCCATCTGGTCTAAAAACCACAAACGTTCCTGGCTATGGGAAAGCGGAGGCTGGCTTCCCGGTACTCGTGCAATGATGGGTTCGTCCATGGGCACTTTTGCCGTTCCTTCTCCCAGCAACAACGCCAGAAGCTCCTTTTGATCCTTCGTGAAATCGTCTTCGTTTAAAACCATTCCATCATCCATAGGAAAATGACAGGCTAAAGCCCGGCCATGGTTCGCTTCTTTTCAAGGAGAAGTCTTTTTACCTCTTCCGCCGACATTTGACTTACCTCGTTGCGTAATTGGGCCGTTGTTTCTGCTTTTTTGGCCGCCATGGCTTCAATGACCGTGGCCAATCCAGCGATGGTCTGATATTGAAAAAAATGTTTTGGCTTTAAACCCAGCCCGGCCTGGGCTGCGCGGTTGCTCATCCTAAAGATGAGTAATGAATCCCCCCCAATTTCAAAAAAATTGTCATGAATCCCGATCTTGTCCCGCCCCAAAACCTCTGACCACATTACGGCCAGCAACATTTCAGAATTTGTGCGGGGTGCAACAAAGGAGTTCCCTGTCGGGGTGCCTGTTTGATCCGGGACTGGCAGGGCCTTGCGATCAACCTTCCCATTGGCTGTGAGCGGCAGCGAATCCAGCGTCACAAAAAATTTGGGGACCATGTAGTCAGGCAGTTTTACTTTCAGGTGCCTGCGCAATTCCTCAGCCCCGGGTATCTCACCATTGCGCGGGGTCACATACGCTATCAATTGTTTTGCTTCGTCCCTTGATGTCCCCGCAACGACCACCACTTCTCCCACGTTTTCATGCTGGCGCAACGCCGCTTCAATCTCTCCCAACTCGATGCGGAAGCCTCTTATTTTTACCTGATGATCCATCCGCCCCAGCAACTCGATCCGTCCATCCGGCAGATAACGTGCCCAATCGCCGGTCTTATAAAGTCTCGCACCGGCCTCGCTGCTGAATGCATTGGCGAGGAACTTCGCCGCCGTGAGTTCCGGTTGATTCAGGTAACCTCGCGCCAGGCCCACCCCGCCAAGATGCAGTTCCCCGGCCACTCCGATGGCTGCCGCCGCTCCCTGCGCATCCAGAATATAAGCCTGGGTATTCGCGATCGGACGACCAATGGTTGCCCGTTCACCCGTTTTTCTAAGTGAAAAGGTTGAATAAACCGTGTCTTCAGTGGGGCCATACAAATCAAAGACCCGCCGGACATGTGGCAATTGATGAATTTGCTCCACCAGAGAAGCCGGGAGCGGTTCACCCGCGAGATTAATCGTGATCACCGAATTTGGAATTCGGCGGGCACGCAACAATTCTGCCATCGCCGAAGGAACGGTGTTGATTAAAGTGACTTCATGGACGGCCGGCAGGGAAGCCAGTTGCAGGGCATTTTCCGCCAGTATGATGGTCCCGCCCCAACTCAGTGGCGCAAATAATTCAAAGACGGAAATATCGAAACAAATTGAAGTCGAGGCCAGCACGCCCGCCAGTTCGTCCGGCGAATAAATACCTCCCGCCCATGTGAGCAAATTCACCACGCTGCGATGCTCAATGGCCACTCCCTTCGGTTGGCCGGTTGAGCCGGACGTGTAGATTACATAGGCAAGGTTCTCGCTCGTACCCGTATTAATCGGATTTTTCTGATCACCTTTCGCTATTGTTTCCCATTCCCGGTCTAGGCAGACCGCTGCTGCCCCATGGCCCGGCAAAAGTGATTTGATTGCGCTTTGCGTCAGCAGCACTGAAACATTCGCATCCTTCAACATGAACGCAATCCGTTCCTTCGGATAGGCCGGATCCATCGGCACGTACGCTCCGCCTGCCTTCATGATTCCCAGCATCCCAACGAGCATCTCCGCCGATCGTTTCACACAAATACCAACCAGCTTTTCCGGTCCCACACCCAACGAGCGCAAATGATGGGCCAGTTGATTGGCCTTACTATTGAGTTCTGCATACGTTACGCGCCGGGTGCCATCCACCAGCGCAGTTGCCTCTGGACTTCGTGCCGCTTGCGCTTCAAACAATTCATGAACGCAGGCTCTCTCTGGGAATTCCATCTGCGTATGGTTCCATTTCTTCAGCAACAGCAACTTTTCCTCCCGGGTCATTAACGGTAGTTCGCAGAGGCGCTGCTCCGGATTCGTTGCCATGGATAGGAGCAATGTTTCGTAATGGCCCAACCAACGCTGAATGGTTTCAACCAGAAACAGATCAATGTCGAAATCGCATTCAAGATGCAATTCCTTCCCCGTATCCCGGATATTCAGGTTTAAATCAAAATTAAGGAATTGTTTGGGATTGGGGAAAGCCTCCAATTCGAGACCGGAATAGCTCAAATCCGTTGCCACCCGGTCCACATTGAATACTACTGAAATCAAGGGAACCCGGCTGGGGTCCCGCGGCAGATTAAGTTTCTGTATGAGTGCACCAAAAGTATAGTTATGATGCTCATGAGCCTGCATGACTTCCTGCTGTACCGTTCTCACGAATTCCAAAAACGTTTTCTTACCCTCAAAGTGACTGCGCAACGGCAACAAATGGGTACAGTGGCCTACCAACCTTTCCCCACCCACTGACGCTTGGGCGGCGATTGGTATTCCCAATACGATGTCGTCCTGGTTGCCAAGCCGATGTAACAACACTTCGAAGCCTGCCAGTAATGTGGTGAACAATGTAGAGCCACATCGCGCGCTGACGCGCTTTAGATCCTGGTATGGTGAGGACGGAATAGTGCGTACAACCCGCTTGACATGATAATTCTTGGTTGCCGGCCGGGTGAAATCCCCGGGGAGTTCGAGTTGCGGGACGGGACCGGCAAACCGTTCCACCCAATACCTCTCAGCCTTCGCCTGCTCGGCGCGCTCGGATTCGCCTGACTGTTGTTGTGCGTACGCACTGAATTGCATTGCCGGAGCCAGCTCGGTCAAAGCACCACAAACTGCCGCACTATAAAGCTCTCCCAGTTCCCTCAACACCACCGCCAGCGACCAGCCATCGCAGATTATATGGTGCATTGTAATCAACACTACATGCGTTTGTTCTTCCAGGCGAATCATGGAAACCCGCAATAATGGTCCGTGTGCCAGATCGAATGCCGCTTGTCCTTCCCGGCTTTGCATTTCCGCCAGTTTTGCTTCGCGATGCAGCACATCCATCGACGTGAGGTCCACAAAAGGAATCTCGACTGCGACATCGGTATTGATTTGTTGAAAATCGCCCGCCGGACTAAAAACAGTACGCAATGCCTCGTGACGATTAACGAGTTTTTGAACTGCCAGGTGCATAGCCTGCACATTGAACGGTCCTCGCAGCAATAAATTGTGCGATTCATTGTAATGACAGGACGCTTGATCTCCCATCTGCGTTTCCAACCAAATTTCCATCTGAGCGGGAGTTAATGGAAAACGATGCCCCGTTTCAGATCCTGTCCGGGCGACAAAGCTCAAAAAGCCGTTCGCCTGCATCTCTTCGACGCTCTCCTTGAATGCACGAACGAGTTGCCTGATGTCTTCGGCTGAATGAGCAGTCGAGAGAAAGCAGGGACGTCCTTCCCAGATATGCACGCCTCTTTCCCGCAAATAATAAAACAGCAAATTTTCCAGTCCGTTCTCATGCTCAAAACGGAAATAAAACACCGACCCGCAGTTCAATACGAGCAGGGGAACACCGTTCCGCGTAAAATGCTCATTCAGCTCCCTGGCCAGTTGGTCCGACTTATCATTCAGTTCCTGTTGCAGCCCGGGGCCGCTCTTCTTCAGGTGCCGCAACACCGCTGCCGAAGCGCTCAAGGCCAACGGATGTCTTACAAATGTGCCGGCAAAAAACGTGACCCCGGTCTCGGGTATGGAGTTGTCTCCGTAGAACCACTTCCCGCCGTCAAACGCATCCATAAACCGTGATATGCCTGCCACCGCTCCCATGGGCATGCCCCCGCCGATTACTTTTCCGTAGGTGGCCAAATCGGCTTGTACGCCGTACCATCCCTGCGCGCCGCGTGGATGCAGTCGAAATCCGGTAATCACTTCGTCAAAAATCAACGCTGTCCCAGACTGCGCGGTTACTTCCCTCAACCCCTTTAAAAATTCCCCTGGTTGTAAATCGGGGTGCCGGCTTTGCACAGCTTCCACTATGACCGCAGCCAGTTCGTGTCCATGGGCCCGGATCAACTCCAGCGATTCTGGAGTGCCATAGTCCAGCACCAACGCATTTTCCGCCACACCTGGAATCATTCCTGGAGCCACCGGAAATTGATGCCGGGTTCCATTGGCTAAATTGGCACGAATGAGCACCTCATCATTGATTCCATGATACGAGCCCGTGAAAAATGCTATCCGGTTTCGGCCCGTGACTGTGCGTGCAACCCGCAACGCCGCCAGCACCGCCTCCGATCCCGTATTACAAAACGCCACCCGTTCCAAACCGGTAAATTCACAAATCAATCCGGCAACTTCTCCCGCCAATGGCGATTGCGGTCCGATCTGCATTCCTGCCGCAAGCTGTTTCGTCATAGCCTCCACAACAAACGGTGGCGAATGCCCAAACAAATGAATCCCGTAACCCATGGTAAAGTCGATATACTCGTTGCCATCCACGTCCCAGATCTTCGCGTCGGAGGAACGGACTGCCGTGATGGGATAAACCATTTCCTTCCATAGCAGCTTGAATCCCGAAATGGTCCGGGGATCCGCAAGCTGGGACCGGTTGGTTTGCGTCAAGGCCTTTGATTTCTGCGTGCGCTTTGTGTAACGGGTGATTAGTTCCTTTAAAGCGTTTTGCTGCTGTGCCGTCAGGGCGTGCGTGGCGTGCCGTTCGATAGCCTGGAACGGCCCAAACCTCTTGGCTTCTCCAAGCTTTATATTCTTGGACGTGTGAGTCAGCCTGCCATTCTGTACTAAAGACAGCCCGGGTTTTTGACCCGCTGGTGACTGCAGGAATCGTTCCGGCGGCAATAACGAATCGATATAGCCAGCCAAAGCATCCAGGGAGGGATGGTCTTCAATCAAATGCCTGAGCGTGATTTTGGTTTCAAATTTCTTTTGAAAGGCCAGTCCGACCTGCGTCAGAAAAAGTGAATCAAAGCCCAGGCCGAGAAAGGTCGCTTCTGCATTCAGCTCATCCATCGACACACCACTCAGGTCGTGCAATACGCCCTTGATCATTTGCACGATGTATTCTTTCCTGCCGGCGGTGGGACCATCACCATTCCCATTTAGACTGGGTTCTGGTGTGGTGACACTTTCCCCGCCTGAAATCGTTGTTTCTGCATGCAACTGGAGTTTCCAACTGAACTCTTCACGGACAGTGTTCTCTATATGCGCGGCATCCTTTGGCATGGGTGGATCAATCCAATAACGTTTTCTCTCAAAGGGATAAGAAGGCAGTCCCACGCGTTGCCGCTTTTCCCGGGCATAAAAGCCGGTCCAATTCACGGGAATATGTTCCAACCATAATTGCCCCAACGCACTCAGAAGCGATGCCGGCTCACCGGTGCCCACGCTCTGGGGCCATCCCAGCGAGGGTACCACCGCGCGCACTTTATGTTTATTGGAAGGATGCTTCGCCAACGCACTTAATACATTGCCGGGGCCAACCTCCAACAAAACGCAATCTGGTACCTTCAAAACTTCACCTAGTCCATCGGCAAAGCGTACGGTTTCCCGCATATGCCTGGCCCAATAAACCGGGTCAGTTGCTTGCGCCGATGTAATCCATGTGCCGGTGGGCGAAGAAATGAAAGGGATTCGCGGGGGATTTAACTTTACCCTTCCTAATTGCTGAGTGAACGGTTCCAGAATTGGGTCCACCATCGCGGAATGAAAAGCATGCGAGGTCTGCAACTGGCGATGCGCAATTTTCCTTTCCCCAAGCTGCTGCTCCAGCCGGGCGACCGCCTCCCTTGGACCAGAAATTACACAGCTCGTGGGACTGTTCACCGCTGCCAATGACAATTCAGGGCCAAGGAATTTTTTTGCTTCTGAATCCGGGAGCGAGACCGCCAGCATGCCGCCTTCCGGCAGGTCTTGCATCAAGTGCCCGCGCATGGCGAGCAGCCCAAGAATGTCCTCCACCGATAGCACCCCGGCCAGGCAGGCAGCCACATATTCGCCTACGCTGTGGCCAATCATTGCTTCCGGCTCCACGCCCCAGTCCAACCACTGTTGAGCCATCGCGTACGCCACTACAAAAAGCGAGGTTTGCGCCAGGAGAGTTTGTCTCAGCCTATGCCGGGCCTCTTCGACTTGCGCTTCCTTCGGATACAGCACTTCCCGTAGATCCATTCTCAAATGAGGTTTGAGTAACTGCGCACATTTGTCGATATGCTGCCGGAAGGTTGGCTCGCTTTGATACAACTCCAAACCCATGTTCACCTGCTGGGCACCCTGCCCGGGGAACATGAATATCAGCTTCGGCTTAGCGGCCTGAGGTTGCCTTGAAAAAACCCGTTGCGGATCCCGCGACCTGAGCACACTTGCCGCATCCCTGACGTCCTGACAAATCACCACGCGTCTGTGTCCGAATCCCCGGCGTCCGGTTTGCAACGTGTAGGCCACATCAGCGAGATTCGCCTGTGGATTGTTTTCCAAATGTGCCGCCAGATTGGCGGTTGCCTGATCCAGCGCGGAAATGCTCTTGGCTGAGAGGACAATCAATTGCTGGGAACGGGATGCACTCGAAGGTTCCACTTCCGGAGCTTCTTCCAAAATGATATGGGCATTCGTGCCGCCCAAACCAAACGAACTTACCCCAGCCCGACGAGGGGTGCTTTCCCGCTTCCATTCCGCCAGATTGCTGTTGACGTAAAACGGACTGTTCTCGAAATCGATTTGCGGATTGGGTTTCTCAAAGTTTAAACTCGCCGGCAGCTTTCCATGTTTGAGTGCCAAAACCGTCTTGATCACTCCGGCAGCGCCAGCACCGGCATCCAAATGCCCGATGTTTGTCTTCACGGATCCAACCGCACAGAATCTCTTTTTTTGAGTGCCCTGACTAAATGCCCTGGTCAGTGCGGCAATTTCAATTGGATCACCCAGCGACGTCCCGGTGCCATGCGCCTCGATATAACTGATGGTTTCCGGAGGAGTTCCAGCCATGGCCTGCGCTTCGGCAATCACCCTGGCCTGGCCTTCCACACTCGGCGCGGTGAATCCGACCTTCGCCGCGCCATCGTTGTTGATCGCAGTCGCCTTGATTACGGCATGAATGCAATCACCATCAGACAAGGCATCGCTCAACCTCTTTAAAACCAACATGGCCACACCACTTCCCAGGACAGTGCCTCGCGCTTGCGCATCAAATGCGCGGCAATGACCATCCGGAGATTGAATCCCCCCTTCTTCGTAGAAATAACCCGCCATCATCGGCACGCGGATACGCGCTCCACCCGCCAACGCCATGTCACATTCACCGGTCAACAGGCTTTGGCATGCCAGATGAATGGCTACGCCGGACGAAGAACAGGCGGTTTGCACATTGAGACTGGGGCCGCGCAAATTTAGTTTGAACGCCACGCGCGTCGCTGGGAAATCCTTGTCGTTACTGATAATCGTCTGGTGCGCTCCCAACCGCTCCAACAAGCCTGGATTTGGCGCGAGATTATTCAGTAGATAATTATTTCGCGCCACCCCGCCATAAACGCCAATCAATCCATTATATGTCTCCGGATCATAACCCGCGTGTTCCAGCGCTGACCAGGCGCATTCAAGAAAAACCCGATGCTGCGGATCCATCACTTCCACCTCGCGCGGATGATAGCCGAAAAAGTTTGCGTCGAATGAATCCGCCTCCTCCAACACCACGCCCGCGTTGACGTAATTCGGGTCATTCAGCACGCCGGGGTTGGTTCCTGCACCGGCCAGTTCCGCAGGCGTAAAAGTTCTGACGGATTCAATTCCCTGACAAAGATTTTGCCAAAATTGATCCACATTGGCCGCACCCGGAAAACGCCCAGCCATGCCCACAATGGCAACTTCCTCACGAAAACTGGATGACTCGCGGCTATTCATTGGAATTCCTGTGGATTGTCAGATTTTGTCGGCAGGCCTGTCGAAGCCTTCTTCGCTCTCCAATCAGAAACTCACGACTACTTGTGGCACCGATGTTTCTATTATATCCAAACTGCTTCGCCAACTCCCAGGTGAGTTCGCCCAGGAAATCTTCCTCTGCTGCCATCAGCGCTTGCGCAGTACCTGCCTCGATTCCCTTGTACTTGAAAAAATTGGCATCGGTCATCGATCGGGATTGCGCATGGACACCATCAAGCATCTTCTTCTCGGGATCTTTGTACGGTTGGACCATGTCCTCGTGAAACTCCAGTCCGAATCGGCGGCACATTTGTTCCATGATTTCCCGAGGCTGGGTGACCAATTCTTCAAAACGCATGTAAAACTGGCGGTGCAAAGGAATATTTTTCAAAAACTCCGAGATGTTTTGATTTGCAATCAACCAGAACAGTTCACCCAACTGCCGGCTCGAGAATGAGTGTTGGTACGTGAAATAAACCTGGTCCAAGTGGTTTTTTTCAAAAGAACGCACCATCGCCAGGGGATTGCGGACCAGATGAATGTAAAGCGGATTTGAAAAGTCGGCTTCTGCACGATGCAAAATCTCCATGTTCAATGCGTATCCCGGGGTTTTTTCCACCAACAATCTCTGACCAATCCATTCCTGCAGAAGTCCATAGAACTGTTTGGTGGGTAAATCCCCGGATTCATATCCCTCCATGATTCGCGTCGCCTCTTCGGCATTGCATTTCTTTATTTCCATGACCGTCCGAACCAATCCCTCCAGCCACAGGCTGTAATTGCCGGTAAAAGCAGCCTTCCTTTCGGCGAGCGTGTTGAAGCCGAGCAGGTGCAATTCGGAAGTAGCGAAGATTTGCGGATTCCCAGCCAGCATCACTCGCAGCAGCGAAGTTCCGGATCGTGGAGGTGCCAGAATGAACATTGCGGGAGGATTCTTGCCAGTGCCGGGATAAGTGCGCGGTGCCAGCGACGGAATAACCCGACGAGCCTGGGCCAATATTCCGGCATCAATTTTCCGTGGAGTTTCATCCTCGGCGGATTTCGCGTGCGCATTCTCCGCCGAGGATGGAAAAATCCGTGCCATCGCTGATGGATAATTTTTTTCCAGGTAGGCGGAAAAACCGGCGACTGTCGGGGCTTTGAAAAGCACCACCACATAAATTTGCTCGCCAAGTTTTTTCTCCACTTGTGCAATAAATTCCGCCCCCTGAATGGAATCCCCACCCAACTCAAAAAATTTATCGTGAACGCCCACTTGATCCAAGCCAAGGAGCTCGCGCCAGATCCCGGCCAGAAACTGTTCCAACTCCGTTGCCGGGGCGACATAGGCTTGGTCCAATTCCGGTCTTTGCTGAGTGGGCGCAGGCAGGGCGTTCCGATCCAACTTTCCGTTCACGGTCAATGGCATTCTATGCAACCAGACGAAGCTCGCCGGCACCATGTAATCTGGTAACTTCGTCAGAAGAAACTTCTTCACGTCGCTGGTGGTTGCCAGTTCATTCCTGCAGGAGATGAGATATCC
>JAQGPC010000256.1 GCA_028293285.1 Pedosphaera sp. | reverse complement strand
GCACCGATTGTAAACCATTACATTCAAGCCTTCATGGTCATGAACAGTCGCATTGACGGGACAAACGTTTTCGCAGGGAGCCGCTTCGCAATGCTGGCAAAGCATCGGCTGATTCACCACCTGGATGGAGTCTTCCTTCTTCGGATCACCGGTAAAGTAACGATCGATACGCAGCCAATGCATTTCGCGATTATTGGCCACCTGATATTTGCCAACAATGGGAACGTTGTTCTCGCTTTGGCAGGCGACCATGCAGGAGGAGCAACCAACGCAGGCACTGAGGTCAATGGACATGCCCCATTGATGATTGGCCTTTTCTTGAACTGCCTTGTCCTTGAATGGATTGGGATAAAGCGAATGCGCGTCAGGCGTATGGCCTTGTGGAACGGAAGGCTCCTCCATGTTGAAAGCATTGGCGAAGTTTGGCTTCTGTTGGTATTGCTCCAGTGTCGCTTCGCGAATAATGGGGCGACCTTCCATCGCACCATGATCCTGGGTGATGGACAAGCCGTGCGTTTTGCCAGTGCGAACCAGTTTTGCGCCGACGGCAAAATGAGGAACCTTGGTGGTACGGATTTGGTAAGCGTCAAAGCCTGAGTTGATACCGACTCGACCGGTCTTCTTACGACCGTAACCCAATGCCAAGGCAATCACATTGTCAGCCTGGCCAGGTTGAGCCCAAACCGGACCTTCAACGCTGAGACCATTCAATTCAATTTTTACCCAAGGTGTGACAATCCGGTTATTTTCCCGATTCTCATTGTAAACACCGAGGTCCTTTGCGGTCTTGACACTCATCAGGATCACGTTTTCCCAAGTCAGCTTGGTAATCGGATCCGGCAATTCCTGCATCCAACCGTTATTGTTGAAACGGCCATCGTCAGCCTTGTAATCGCGATGGAAAACAACTTCGAGATTGTCCTTGGTCGGCAAAGCAGCGGGCGTCAGAGCTGCATCTGCAATGGCTTTGCTAACAGCAGCGGCATCGAACTGAGCACTGACTGGTTTAGCCGCGCTGTTTACGAGGAAACCATCGTGCAAAAATTTCTTCCAAGCTTCTTCGTTGGCGCCGAACGTTTCACGAACAATGTCATACGAACTGGTCTTTGCCTGTCCGGCGATTCGCGCGAGCACTTCCAATTCAGTCAAGCCTTCAAACAGTGGCTCGATCAACGGCTGAATGGGCACCAGTGTGCCATCAGCGGTGCGGGCATCGCCCCATGATTCCAAGTAATGTGCGAGCGGAAGACTCCAGCCGTTCGTTGGGAAAGATTCATCTTCGTAATAACCAAGACGAATAACAGTCTTGGCCTTACCTTGAGCCCAATTCAAATCAGCAGGTGCGTTGTAAACTGGATTACCACCGAGAATTACCAAAGTTTCAACGGAGCCAGCGTCGAGCGATTTCGCGAGATCCGCAATCGACCCAGCCTTTGGATCGGGAGATGCCTGCAAAGTGACGGTTTTGCCAACATTGCCCAGCGCAGCGTTGATGGCATTTACCATCAAATGCACGGCGAGCGGTTGACGATGCCCCGCAAGCACCAATCCTTTGCCTTTGTTTTTCAACAAATCCGCGGCACAGACCTCAATCCATTTTTCATTACCGCCGACAGATTTAGCCAGTGATTCCAATCCATTGCCAAGTTCACCCTGGCCGGATTGTTTCAAAATTTCAGTTGCCAGTCGGGCTGCCACTGCCGGAACGGCACTAGTCGGAATGCGCAAGCGATGGTCGGCATTCGCGCCCGTCAAGGTCATCATGCCTTCAACCGCGTACAACCGGTTCATCGAGCCCTTCGAGCTCTCCATTTTGCGACCCTTCGCAAAACGGCGGATATTGACATGAAGATTTTCTTCACCACCAATGAAATCAGAATCCAGCGCGACAATTACATTCGCCTTATCAATCTGGAAATAAGGAGCTACCGGCTGGCCAAAAGCAATCGTGGCAGCTTGGCGGTGGATATCAAAATCAACCGGCTCGTAAATATACCACTGAGCCTCAGGCAATTTTTCCGCAATAATCTTTTGCAACCGCGTGCGTGAAGGCGAACTGCTCTGCCCGGCCAAAAAGCTTAGTCCTTTACCCTTGCTTTCAAAAGTCTGCTTGGAAAGTCCACCGAGAAAATCAAATGCTTCTTCGCGAGTCGCGTTATTGCCATTTTTGGTATAACGGGTCGCGCGGTCAGGGTCATAAAGGTCGAGTATCGAAGCTTGGGTAAAACGATCCGTACCGCCATTGCTGTCAGGATGCTGCGCGTTACCTTCGACCTTTGTAGGACGGCCATCATTGGACTTGACCACGAGCGGAACCGCAGTGCCGCGTGTTGGCATGGCCGTGGCATAAAACTTCGCCACCCCATGAACATAACCTTCCGGCATCTTGGAAAACGGATAGATGTTCTCCACCGGCCGGCGGCAGCCAGCCAAACCAAAGCCACCTGCCAAAAGAAACGAGGCGGACATGATCTTGATGAACGAACGCCGTGTAACGGGGTCGGTCAATTCACTCGCTCCAGCGGGAAACTCGCGTTGCGCCCACTCATTAAATTCGGGAGTCTCGGCCAGTTGATCTAAACTGCGCCAATACTTCGGGCCGGTTTCCGGCACTGGACAAGGAGGAGGAATGGTTTTCATCGGTGACAGGTGGAGCAATTTTGCAAGGATTCAACCTTCCAATCGTGGACGAATTTTTGTCCATTGGCTTTCTGCATGACTGCAGCTTCCTTTGGATTATCGCTCCATTTCCAATCGAGATCGGTGATTTTATCAGGCGGACGAAGATGCGCAGCGGGGTCACGATGGCAATCCAGACAGAAGGACATGCTCAGCGGCTTGGCTTGGGCGACTTCATCCATCTTATTAATCTGGCCATGGCACTCCACGCAACTCACACCGCGGTTTACGTGAACAGAATGGTTAAAGTAAACGTAATCAGGCAGTTTGTGGATTTGCACCCAGGGGATCGGCTTGCCAGTTTGAAAGCTTTCCCGCACCAAGGCTAGCTTTGGATCGTCCTTAAGCACCTGATTGTGACAGTTCATACAGGTCGAACTTGCCGGGATATTGGAATACCAGGATTTTTCCACTGCATTGTGACAATAGCGGCAATCCACTCCCAATTGGTCCGCGTGGATGGCATGGGAGAAATGAACCGGCTGAACCGGCATATAGCCAACATTAGTATATTTGTTGGTAAAATAATACCAGATGCCTGCCGTGACGGTAGTACCCACGAGCAAAACGCCGATGATGATCATCAACGGCAACCGGTTTGTCCACTTAGGGAAGATGTCAGACATCTTTACAATTTTTGTTAGCCAACCACAAAATTTATTAAGGCCGCTTCAGGGCAAATCACCCGAAGAGCTACGAAACGTGTGATTCTTGCCATCGAGAGTCAAGCATCAATCGTTTTTTTATGAATTTTTTTCTGAGAACTACCGCACTCAGGCCACGAGCAATAGTGCTCTTTTCATCATCGGCAAACGAAGTTAAATGCCGCTCGTCCTGATGCGCAAGAAAGTTTGTGAAATATTTCACGAATTAGGACTGCTTAATCTTTAGCATAAGGGAAAGTGTTAACCAGAATTTTATTTCGTCAAGCATAACCTTATCTGTTCATCAGAAAAGAGCCAGAATCGCTAATGACTTTGTAGAAGAGAAAATGTTGCCCCAATTTGAGCAACAAGAACTATGCCGTATCGAGAGCACCGCCACCCGGTCACATTATAGCTCAAAGCAAATAATGTAACCAATGATTCGGCGGGCCTTTGTCCAAACGCAAGGTGTTTTTTCTTTGGCTCGCAGGCAAACTGATCTGCATGATCTTCCAGATGCTGAACCCGCGCTGAATGCTTGCCATTGTCGCGGCACTCAGCGTGTTTTCCTTAATAGTGGCATTGCGGCGGAGCTTCCGGCAGCAAGGGTTCACGGATTAACGGGGCGAACCAGCAATATTGAGACGGCCATCCCGGCCTTGGAAAAAATCCGCGGGCTTTCTTCTTCCCAATTGCCAGCGGATGTCGATTTGAAACTCATGCCGGAATATAAAAAGCGAATTGCAGGAGTTTAAAGGTATGTTGGAAGTGTGAAAACACGGGCATGCATCCATCTGATTCTGGCCGGGCTGCTCTTTTTCAGCCCGGCCAATTTTGTTCTCGGTCATGAGATCATCGTTACGAACCACGTCAGCATCCCGCCGGGCCAGAAATGGAATCCAAAGTTCTGGATCGGAAATCTGGACGACCCGGTTCTCCCACCCCAATATCGGCCCAATGATAAACATCGGCTGCGGAAATGGCATTGCCGCAATCCGGGTCATAACTGGATTATTACATAATTGGCATTGCCGACAAAACTCTCCGGCGCCCCGGCAGATATCCTGACCAGGTGTTCAGTCCGAAAAACGGTTGGAATTGGACGGCATGCAAATATAAGTGGTGGCGATTGCCTTTTATTTCCTATCACCACAATTCTTTCAAATTTTACTTTGGCTGGCGCGAACCAGGCAATTTCGGTATTGAGTTAAAACTATAATTCAAATGTCGCCCTGCTATTCATGAAAAAAACCATTCAATTCCTCCTCTTTGCCATTTCCATCATTTTGATCGCTTCTTGCGCCAACACCCGGAAAGCCGTCCAATCCGGTCCACTCCAGCCCTCCATTCTATCCCGCAAAGAATGGAACGCCGCTCCGGCTATTCTGCCGATGCAGGCCCATACACCGCGGTACATCACGATTCATCATACCGCCACACTGCAAAAGCCTGACCGCACCCTTCCCGATAAGCTAAAGTCTTTGCAACAATTCTCGCAACGCGAGGACAAGCTCTCTTCAGGCAAAGTTAAACCACCTTGGCCAGATGTGCCTTATCACTATTACGTCGATTGCAAAGGCAACATCGGTGAAGGACGTGAGATCAAATACGTAGGTGATACCAATACTGAGTATGATCCCACCGGGCACATTCTGATTGTATTGGAGGGCAACTTTGAAAACGAACAGCCTACGCCGGAACAACTCGCCGCCCTGCACCGATTAGTTGCGTGGCTGAGTTATCACTGGCATATTCCCGCTGCACAGATTAAGGGCCATCAGGATTACGCGAAGACACTCTGTCCGGGAAGTCACTTGGGAACTCTCCTTCCCGAACTTCGCAAATCCATCGCAGTGAGACAGCGAACTTCCTAATCGAGCGCTTTGCCAATGGGGAACGATTTTAAATCTGTATTTACGATTTTGACCATTGCGGTCACGGTCAATTGCTCAATCCTCGGCTTCAAGAGCAGCGCATTTGTGGAGCGGTTCATTTTTTGCCCGGCGTATATTCTGCGGGACAAGCAATACTATCGGTTATTCACCTCAGGATTTTTGCATGCGGACTGGCTGCACCTTCTTTTTAACATGTACAGCTTGTATGCATTTGGGCGGAACCTCGAGCTATTCATCGGACCCACTAAATTTCTAACAATTTATTTTGCCAGTATCATCGGTGGAAACTCGCTCTCCTTATTTCTGCACCGGCATCATGTTTATCGGGCGTATGGAGCGTCCGGGGGTGTCTGCGGCATCCTGTTTGCATCCATTTTCCTGCTGCCCGGCGGAGAGGTCGGATTGTTTCTGCTGCCATTTTCCATGCCAGCATGGCTCTATGCCATCCTTTTCATCCTAAGCTCCTTTTATGGTATCCGAAACAAAAACGATAATATCGGGCATGATGCTCATTTTGGGGGTGCCATCATTGGTTTGTTGGTTACCACCGCCTTTTACCCGCAGATAGTCCGATATAGCCTCTATCTCTATTTAACAGTACTCCTACTTTCAGTTCTGATACTGATCTATCTGGTGAAAAATCCTCTATTTCTTCCTTTAAGTTCTTTCCTTCAATCTCGTCCATCACAGGAAATGCCTTCTGCAAAGTCCAAATTAACTCGCGAACAGGAGACGCACCGCGTAAACGCCCTCTTGGATAAAATATCCCAATCGGGCATGCAGAGTCTCACGAAGGAAGAACATAACTTCTTACTCAAAGCGTCCCGCACGAATAAAAGATAATTCCCTGCGATACAGGCACTCAGTTAAGCATTAGATAGAGAGTAAGTTCCAGCGACCTGGTATTATGGGTAAACTCGGCTGAGTTATACCTGCTTTTGCCCAACTTGACGCCGGTTAGTTTATGTACTACCCATATTCTATGGCAATTACTACATTAGCACATTTATCAGTTCAGCAACTAAAACAGGCAGTTGCGATTCGTGAGCAAATTGAAGCTCTTGAGCGGGAACTGGCGGGAATTTTGGATGAGTCGCAGGGTGTATCAACCAATGGACACGGCGGACGGAGAAAACTAAGCCCTTCGGCACGGGCCAGGATTGCTGCGGCACAGAGATTGCGCTGGGCAAAGCATCGTAAGGAAGCACAAGGAACTTCCAGCCAAACCTCGGCAAAAGTTTCCAGTGGACGGCGCACCATGAGTCCGGCCGCCAAAGCCAAAATCGCTGCTGCCGCCAGGGCTAGATGGGCAAGGGTCAAGGCAGCCAACCGAAATCCTTGACACTTATTCGGTTGACTGCTTGATTCGACCGCTGTTTCGGATTGAAACAATCTATTATGCGATTGGCTGTCTTGACCTGCCTTTTAACGATGAGTTTGATTACTCATTCCACCAAGGCCGCTGATCAGGAAGCTGGCAATGCGGATGTTATTCGCATCGCTCGCACTTTTAAGGACGGCGGTGGATACAATACTGCATGGAAAGGTTCGGGTGCAGCGGAGGAAATTTCATTTAAGGGCGAGAAGATTCTACCCGCCGCCGAAGGAGGAACTTATTGTTGCGGCTTTACCTTTACTGTTGCCATGCGAGCCGCTGCCGAACGCGGCTTATTCAAAGACAAGACTCCTCAACAAATCCGCCAGTTCCAAAAGGAATGGTATGGCGCGACTGAAGCCAGCCGGGAAAAGCTGTGCCAAATGGCTGTGACGACTTTAGGTATTGGCAAGGCTGTTCCTTTCGATGAAGTCCAACTGGGCGATTTCGTACAATTGTGGCGCGCCAAGTCGGGCCATAGTGTTTTGTTCCTCAGTTGGGTGGAAGAGAACGGTAAAAAGATCGGCATGCAGTATCGCAGTTCACAACCTGCAACTGACGGCATTGGTGATTCCGTGGAATATTTTACAAAAGCTGCTCCGGGAAAAAGTCCGCTCAACCGGGCACGCACCTACTTCTGCCGTTTGAATTCCAAAGATTAACCAAGCCTCATCGACTTTGGCTTTCCGTGTCCACCTTCCATTCTGGAATGGACTTGTTTTGTGGTCGAACCGTTCCACGAGTCAAATAATCTCCCATGGTCAAGGTAATCATGATCATCAACCAAAGGAACCCTGCCGCAGCAAAGACCCAGGTCAACCGGCTGCTGTAGCGAACATGCATGAAGATGAGAACCACCAGCAGCATCTTGATGACTGCGATGACTATCGCGATCACCGGACTAAATACGCCAAAATTGATTTCGGATGCCCCCCACGTCAAAAACAGCAGGATCATCAGTGCAAGCCAGACTAGAACGTAGGTCTTTGGAGAAATAATTTTAGCGCTCATGAGTGTCGGCTGATGAGATAGATAAGCGGATACAAAAATATCCAGACGATGTCCACAAAGTGCCAGTATAACCCTGACAGTTCGACTGGTGTGTAGTACGCAGGGTTAAAGCGTCGTCTTGCTGCCAGCAGCGCCATTACGGAAAGCAGGCCAATACCAATGACAACATGGAGGGCATGCAGCCCCGTCATTGTAAAGTAAAAGTAGTAGAACAGTTCCCCTTCTGGCGCACCTTTCAAAACGAAGGACGGACCGGGGATTTGATGGTCCTTATAGTGTTCGTAGTACTCCACCCCTTTCACTCCCATAAAGGTTATGGCCAACAGGATGGTAAGAATTAGAAAACGAACCAGATTCTTATTCTTCCCGACTTGTGCCGCATGGACAGCCAATGCCATCGTCAAGCTGCTCGTTAATAAAACCGCGGTGTTCACTGTGCCATAAACCAGATTTGTAGTGCGGCTCGCCAATACAAAGCTTTCGTAATAAACATGCCGATAAACGATGTAGCCCAGAAATACACCACCGAAGAACAAGACTTCAGTCGCCAGGAAAGCCCACAAGCCCAGCCAGGCTGATTCGTGCTGCTGTTCCGAACTATCAAACTGCTCTGCGATCGCATTGGTAGCTTCAGCCATGACGCTCCTCCAACTTTCTTTCCTCCTCCTCGGGAGAATAATCGTAAGGTCCTTTTACCACTAACGGAGTTTCATAAAAATTATGAACAGGTGGCGGCGAAGGGGTTTGCCATTCCAAGCCGGTGGCATTCCAGGGGTTCGCTGGTGCTTTTTTTCCCTTGTGCAAAGACCAGATAAAATAAATTACCGGCAAAATATATCCAACTGCCAGAATGGAAGCTCCCGCCGTAGATAGAACATTATAAACCTGGTACTCAGGCGCGTACGCATGATATCGGCGCGGCATGCCGAGATAGCCAAGGATAAATTGAGGAAAAAATGTCAGATTGAATCCGATAAAAGTCACGAGCGCTGCCAGTTGCCCCATTTTTTCAGGGTACATGCGTCCGGTTATTTTGGGCCACCAGAAATGCATGCCACCCATGAATCCGAGCACTGTCCCCCCAACCATGATATAATGAAAATGCGCAATTATGAAATAGGTGTCGGTCAAATGCACATCTGCTCCTAAAGCGGCGAGAAAGAGCCCGGTCAAACCGCCTAAAGAAAACAAACCAATAAAGCCGAGGGCATAAAGCATTGGTGTTTCAAATGAAATGGATCCCCGATGGAGGGTGGCCGTCCAATTGAATACCTTAATCGCGGAAGGAATAGCCACTAAGAAGCTCAGAAGGGAAAAAACCAGACCCGCATAGACCGACGGTCCGGCTACGAACATATGATGCCCCCAAACGAGGAATCCCAGGAATGCAATCGCCAGACTGGCAAAGGCAATAAACTTATATCCAAAAATTTGTTTCCGCGAAAAACAGGGAATCAACTCGCTAATCACCGCCATGCTGGGCAGGACCATGATGTAAACTGCGGGATGCGAGTAGAACCAGAACAGGTGCTGGAACAACACCGGGTCACCGCCGATTCTTGGGTCAAAAATTCCGATACCCCAAATCCGTTCCAAAGCCATGAGCAAAAGCGTGATTGCCAGCACGGGTGTTGCCAGAACCAGGATCAAGCTCGTGGCATAGTGGGACCAGATAAAGAGCGGCAGGCGAAACCAGGTCATTCCCGGCGCGCGCATTTTGTGCACGGTAATTATAAAATTCAGTCCGGTGAGAATTGAGCCGAAGCCGGACAAGAAAATCCCAGTCGCCATCTCAATTACATGCGAATTGGAATAACGACTGCTGTAGGGCGTGTAAAAAGTCCAGCCCGTATCCACCCCTCCGGCAATGATGGCATAAAGCGCAAACATTCCTCCCGCCATGAATAAATACCAACTTAACAGATTAAGTTTGGGGAAGGCGACGTCCCTCGCTCCGATCATCATGGGAATTAAAAAATTTCCCAGCACAGTCGGAATTGAAGGAATGAGAAAGAACCAAACCATGATTACGCCATGCAGGGTAAAGAGCTTGCTATAGGTTTCTGATAAGACCAGGTCTCCCTTGGGGGTGAGCAATTCCAAGCGCATAATTCCTGCAGCCACTGCGGCGATAAAGAAAAAGAAAATGATCGAAAACAGGTAAAGCAAACCGATCCGTTTATGATCGGTCGTCAGCAACCAGGAACGCACGGTATGGCCCGCCTCCAGATAATCCGGTTCCAATTTGGCGGGCGGCGGCGGATGGGTTTCCTCGATGATATTCATTTCATGTACTCCGGCTGTTTGTTTCCCAACCCCTTGATGTAAGCAATAAGTTGAAATAGCTCCTCTTCCGTGACGTGTCCCGCATAGGTGGGCATCAATGGCGCATATCCATAAACAATTTGCGATTGGGGCAGAAGAATAGAGTCGCGGATATACTTCTCATCAGCCACTACAAATTGACCTCCTTGCAATGGCACTGGCTTGCCAAAAACTCCTTCCAAACGGGGTGCACGAATTTGTGAGTTGCCCATATGACATCCGCTGCATCCCAATTCGCGAAATAAGCGTTCACCCGATTGCACCAGGGTTTCTTCCGGTTGACCTCTGGCAAGCCAATCCTGATACGCTGCCGGACTCATGACGATTACCTCTCCAATCATGCTGGCATGGCTGACGCCGCAGTACTCATTGCAAAATATATGATAGGTTCCTTCCTTGGTGGCTTTAAACCATTCGACAACATATCTTCCCGGCAGAACGTCTTGTTTGATTCGGAAAGCAGGAACCGCAAAATCGTGGATCACATCCTGCGAGGTCAGGGTAAGCCTCACCGTTTCGCCCACTGGGACATGCAGTTGGTTTATCTCCCGGTTTCCCTCCGCGTGCTGAAGTTTCCACATCCATTGCTTGCCGATAATGTTTATTTCCATCGCTTTGGCCGGCGGACGCTCTATCTCAAAATACACGCTGGAACCCCAACAATAGAATCCAATTACGATGAAAAGCGGAATGACGGTCCACGTCATTTCAATTTTCCAGGTGGGAATGCGAATGGGCCGACGGTCCGCCTTGTTGCCGCGCCTGTACTTGTAGAGAAAATAAAACATCGGCAAAAAAATGATTCCCATCATGATGGCCGTAAGGGCAACCAAACCGTAGTACAGTGCATCCACTCTCGGAGCGAGAGTCGATGCCTGGTCGAGAAAAAACGGAACCCTCATACTTCAAAGTGTTTGGCTGGAGTTACTGGCCCGGGCATTTGCCTGGCTGCGTCCTTGCGAAATGTACCCACGATGGCCTTGACCAACCCCAGAAGCGTAAGCACCGCACAGACGCGCACAATAATCATAATCATCGAGCCGTATTTCCCAGTAATTGGGCTGTAATGGAAACAGAGCATGAAAAGTTGCTGAATAGGCGATCCCACCTTATTTGATGAAGCTTCCTTGAGCACGGCACTCAGCTCCTTATTCGAATAAGTTGCTCCAAAAAAATAACGTGACACCTTTCCTTCGGGCGTTAAAACAATAAAACCGCTCGGGTGTGCATACTGTTTGCTCTGCGCATCATATTGATATTGAAAGCCCACCTCCTTAGCCAACTGTTGGATGGCCTGTTCTTCGCCCGTAAGAAAATGCCATCCTTTGCCAGCATCACGTCGTCCGTACTGCTTTAAGTACGACTTCTTTTTTGCAGCAGCCAGCATGGGAGTTTCGTGCGGATTAATGCTCACGTTAACAATTTCGAATTGCTCGCCCACAGTAGGCTTTATGTCCTGCAATGTTGAAACCAATCCATTAAGAACCAAGGTGCAAAGCATGGGGCATCCGTAATATCCCATTACGATGATCACTGGCTTTTTTCCAAAATAATTCCCGAGCTGAACCTGCCTCCCCTCCTCATCTCGAAATTTCAAATCAAGCGATACCTGCTGATTGAGCCTTTGTTCAAAGCTGATCTTGCTCAAGCTCTCATCAGAAAGCCCCTGTCCTTTTGCAGATGGCAATAAACAGCCAACGGCATATAATAGGAAGCATCCCAACAAGACCTTGATTAGGTCGGGTTTAAGTAAACTACTGAACTGTATCTTTGCTCTCATTTTCCTATTCGTCTTGTGACCGGCGATATTGCTCCGGGCGACTCAGTTGCAATTCCAAAAAGGATGGCCCTCCCCTGCTCTGATTTGTTCCTTGGCGTGTCGGCAATCCCTTTTGTGCAATCATCTCCATTGCTTTATCGATGGGAATTCGAACCACACCTGATTTCTTGTCCACCCAGCCATAACTGTTCAATTCGGCCCGTTCTTGAGCGCGCAGCTCCTTTAAATCGAGCGGGGGCGAAACTTGCAACCGCGGTTCGGGAAATACCTGCCCCGATCTGGTCACGCCGGCAACTACTTGCTGGCGTCTGGCCTCCTGATCCGCCAGATCTTTTGTCCTTTTGAAATAGGTTAGCTGCCACCACAAAACCAAATGAATAATAATCGCCAGAATTACGACGACACCCAACCACATCAATATGACCTTGGTGCCAATGTCGGACGCTTCGACGCCATGATCAGCCGGAGTCGGAGCAGATTGCGGATGTCCACTATTTTCCATGAGCAAGCGAGTATTCCACACGGGGATCGTTCTGCGGTATCAGCAGCGGGCCTTTCAAAT
Source organism: Pedosphaera sp. (assembly GCA_028293285.1). Lineage (GTDB taxonomy): Bacteria > Verrucomicrobiota > Verrucomicrobiia > Limisphaerales > Pedosphaeraceae > Pedosphaera. The sequence continues at coordinate 8,345 of JAQGPC010000256.1, read as the reverse complement.
TGTATATAAAAATAGCAATCCAAATACCTCCCACACCTATGGGCGCTGCAAAGTCCATCCAACTCAGGTGAATGCCCGTTGGATAAAATGAAGGAGCGATCATCCAGTAAACATCCACCATATGCGCAACGAAAACGATGGCAGCGAGTTTTACCAAGGTTCGTGGATGCTGTTTCGTCGGGCGAAAGAGGAGCGAAAAGAAAGGCAGAAAAAAATGAAACAGGAATAGAAACCAAACTATCACTTTCCAATTGCCCGCAATACGGTGCAGATACCAACTGATTTCGTGTGGTAAATTTCCCGACCAAATAATCAGCAATTGGCCGAACGAAATGTAGGTCCAAAACATCACAAAGGTCAGCAGCAGGTTTCCCAGATGATGAAACTGAGTGGTGGTGACCGTTTCGGAGATGGGCTGGTACTTGCTAAAATAGGTCAGGACCATGATGGAAAAGGCATAAGCCGTGAGAATTTGCCCGATGCATATAATCACCGGGAACATGGTCGAATACCAATCAGCCTCGATTGACATCACCCAATCAATGTAGGCAAATGTCACCGTCAGCGCGTAAATGACAATTCCAACTCCGCTCAGGGTTCGCAGACGTCGAGTCGGCGTGACATCGGTTGTTTTGTCCTGTTGCAGTGACCATTTTCGTAAAAGGAAGGCCATGACAATCCAGATAATGAAAAAGAATATCGCGCGCATTATAAAGAGACTTGGATTGATATAAGCGTGCTTGTGTTGCAAAATCGTATCAGCCGCCACCTTTACCGGCTGAGCCCATGGATAAAGATGCTTAAGCCCGAAAAAGATCGGCACGAAGAGCAGTGCCATCACGGGCAATGTCATGAATCCCGCCTCCTGAAAGCGACGTGTCACCTGCCCCCAACGTCCTCCGGTTAAATGATGAATCATACTCACGGCAAAGCAGCCCAAGGCCAGTCCAAGCCAGAATAAATAGCCAAACAGGTAGGAGATAAAGAATCGCTGAGTATTAATAAACGCCCCCACCACGCACAAAACTATTCCAATCACTCCACTAACGAGTGCTAAAAAACGAAAGCGATTCAACCGTGATTGGAGATCGTCATTCATTTATTTTGGGCCTCAAGTTTGACGCGTTCGTTTGGAGGTAAATCGTCGAGTCGCGAATTCTGGCTCAGTTGCAAAGCGCGGATGTACGCCGTAATAGCCCACCTATCGGCCGGTTCCACTCGCGATGCATAGGAATACATCACGCCATACCCGTGCGTGATAACATCATAATAATGGCCCACCGGTGCCTGGCGCAGGCGATCAATATGATACGACGGTGGGTGTGGATAACCGCGTTGCGGGATCATTCCATTGCCGTCCCCTATGGCCCCATGACAAACAGAGCAATAGATATTGTAGCGTTCTCTGCCTCGCTCCAACACTTGGCGCGTGACCGGCATGGGAAATTCCTCAACAAAATTGGTTCCTATTGCCCCCTGATAAAATGCCTGGTCTGCGTCCAGATGGCCACGCGCCACTGTACCAGGAACCAGCGGGCGTGATGCAGCGCCATTTTTAAAGAACTTGCTTGGCTCCAATGGATCCGACCTTGGTTGACTATACATTTCCCGTCGGCAACCACAGCTCAGTAGGAGGAAAAGCCCGCACAAGCAGCAGCTATAAAAGCAACATTTCATGAAGTCACCTCCTTGACTGACTCCGGCCTCAAGCCCTCAAGGAATGTTCTAGTTCTGACGAGATCAAATTTCGGATCGGTTGCTTCGACACACAAAAAGAATCGATCCAACGAGGCGCGCCTGAATTCGGGCACGTTAAAAACTGGATGATAAGGTTCTGGCAGTCGATTCAATGCCAGCATGCCAATGATCGCTGACAACGCTGCACAGAGGATAGTCAATTCAAACGTGATGGGAATAAATGCCGGCCAACTATGCAGGGGGCGTCCACCGATATTGAACGGGTAATCAACCCGCATGGCATACCACTGCATGAAATAGCCGCCCAACCCGCCCGTCATTCCGCCGAGGAGCACAATCAGAGGCACCCTTGTCTTTCGTCGTCCCAATGCCTCAGACAACCCGTGAACCGGGAATGGCGAGTAAGCATCCAGTTTGCGGTAACCTTCGGCGTAGGTACGTTGCGTGGCATCAACGAGCACTTCGTGATTTTCAAATTCGGCCATCAACCCGTAGAGAGGATTTTCCGCTTTCACTTTTCTACCTCCTCATGTTCCGCTACCAGTTCCCGCACTTCGGAAATGGAAATCATCGGCAGAAACCGGATAAAGAGAAAAAGCAACGTGAGGAATAACCCAATGCTGCCGATGAAGGTAGCCCAATCCCAAACGGTGGGATAATACATGCGCCAGACGGAAGGAACAAAATCTCGGTGCAAGCTAGTCACCACAATCACAAAACGCTCCAACCACATGCCCACGTTGACGAAAAGGGCAACGATGAAAAGCAGTATCGGTGTAGTTCGAACGTGCCGTGACCAGAGCACCTGTGGTATCAATACGTTGCAAAGCATCAACAGCCAAAAGACCCATCCGTAAGGACCAAACGCCCGGTTCAACATCATGTACTGTTCAAAAATATCTCCGCTATACCAAGCCATGAAGGCTTCCATGAGATAGCCGTAAGAAACCATCAGACCCGTCGCGAGCATGATATTGGCCATGTTGTTGAGATGGCGCATGGTGACCAAACTTTGCAATCCATAGAGCTTGCGGAGCGGAATCACGATGTTCAGCACCATGGCAAAGCCGGAATAGATGGCCCCGGCAACGAAATAAGGCGGGAAAATGGTTGAATGCCAGCCGGGAACGATTGCCACAGAAAAGTCGAAGCTCACGACACTATGTACTGAGAGAACAAGCGGTGTGGCCAATCCTGCCAGCAGCAGGTAGGCCGATTGATGACGTTGCCAATGCTTGGCGGAACCGCGCCACCCCAGTGCCAGAACACCATAAAAGAATTGTTTGCCGCGCGTTTGCGCGCGGTCTCGAAGGGTAGCCAAATCGGGAATCAAGCCCGCATACCAGAAAATGAGTGAGACTGTGAAATAAGTGCTAACGGCAAAAACATCCCACACCAATGGGCTCCGAAATTGTGGCCACAAGCCCATGGTGTCCGGGTAAGGAATGAGCCAATAAAAAAGCCAGGGACGTCCTAAATGCAACAGTGGAAACATTCCCGCGCATGCCACAGCAAATAAAGTCATCGCCTCTGTCAACCGGTTGATCGAGGTGCGCCACTTCTGCATTACTAGCAGGAGGATGGCGGAGATGAAGGTTCCCGCATGGCCAATCCCAATCCACCAGACGAAGTTAATAATGGCAAAGCCCCAAGCGATTGGAATGTTGATTCCCCAAATACCCACACCTCTATAAAGTAGATACGTAACCGCGTACAAAAACAGCATCAGCAACGCGAACGAAATACCAAAACCTATCCACCACCCTTTCGGGTAAGGCTGCTTCAGGACAACCGTCGCGATTTTATCGGTGACCGTTTCATACGTCTCGCCCGGTCCAAGAACACGCGCAGGGTACCCAAGCGGAGAAACGACATAATTCCGGTCGTTGCTTTCCGGGTCAGCGATTTTGTTGGCGTCGTCAGGCATGGAATTATCTCACGTCTTTGAAGCTTGGTTCTCCAACTCGGGATTAGGGTTCGTGAGTTTTGCCAGATAGGTTGTTCGCGGACGCGTGTTCAACTCGCCGAGCATGGAATAATTCAGCGGTTGCGCCTTGTGCTTTGCGACGTTGCTGTTCGGGTCATTAATGTCCCCAAACACGATGGCCTCTGCCGGGCAAACCTGCTGGCACGCGGTCATGACTTCATTGCCGCCGATCCTGCGCTCCTCTTTCTTCGCCGTAATCCTGGTCACAGCAATTCGCTGAATGCAATAGGTGCATTTCTCCATGACACCGCGCCACCGGACAGTGACATTCGGGTTGCGCATCGGTCTGAGGCTTTCATCCCGGTAATCGTTGTAACTGAAAAAATTGAACCGTCGCACCTTGTACGGACAGTTATTGGAACAATAACGCGTGCCAACGCAGCGGTTGTAAACCTGCAGGTTCAAGCCTTCATGGTCGTGCAACGTAGCTTCCACCGGGCAAACCAATTCGCATGGCGCGTGTTCACAGTGCATGCAAGGCACTGGTTGATTACTAACCCGGGGATTATCAACGCTGCCTTGAAAATACTGGTCCACACGTATCCAAAGCATGTCGCGACCCCGCGCGACCTGATCTTTGCCAACCACCGGAATATTATTTTCGGATTGGCAGGCGACAACACATGCATTGCAACCAATACACGTCGTCAGATTAATCACCATCCCCCAGGCGGGATCGTTACTTTTATACTCCTCTGGATTGTAAAGCGTATCGTCACGTCGCGGAGTTTCTTCTTCTTCATGGATAAAATCGGGCTTTGTGCGAAACTCCTCAACCGTACCACTGCGAACTATGTCACGGCCTTGGATATTGTGATTATTCTGCGTGCTGGCGAGAAGATATCGCTCTCCCGTCTTGATCATTTCCAGACCGGGGCCAAACCACATTGCATCGGAAGTACGTAGAGCATATGCATTAAATCCAGTGCCTTCACCCACCCTGCCGACCCGAGTCCGTCCATAACCAAAATGCAACGTCACGGAACTCTCCGCCTGCCCTGGCGTGATCCAAATCGGCGCACGTACGCTTCGTCCCTTATAACGCAGTTCTACCACATCGCCATTGGTTACATGAATGCGCTCAGCCAAAGCCGGGCTAACCAAAGCAGCATTGTCCCAGGTCAATTTACTAAAAGGTCTGGGAATTTCCTGCAACCAGCCGTTATTTGCAAAGCGTCCGTCCCAAATCCCCGGATCGGGTAGAAAGGAAACTTCAAGATTCGCAAACTTGTCCCCTTGCCGGTTGGAAGCCTTCGGAACTCCCTCTGACATCTTGATCTGCACTTGTCTCGCTTGGAGTTCAGTCCCGGTGATCACTCCATCATGCAAAGCCCTGCGCCATGACTGTTCAAAGTCCGCACCACGGATTTGCGATTTCCAGTAGTCACGAACGATGTCATATCCCAAGCGGGTCGGCTGCAGCATCATTACCTCAATTAGTTCATGGGCCGAGCGACTGTCATAAAGCGGATGAATCAATGGCTGGATGATTGAAGCTGTGCCATCAAAGGCACGCACGTCGCTCCACGCTTCGAGAAAATGAGATTCAGGAATATGCCAATGACAATAAGCAGAAGTTTCATCCTGCCCGGGACTCAGATGAATTCGCAATTTCACCTTGGAAAGCCGTTCAGCAAATTGAAAGTCTGCCGGAGCAGCAAAGACCGGATTGCCGCCCATCATGACAAGACAATCAACGCGACCAGCATCCATGTCCTGAACCAACTCGCGCAACGACTGAACCTGGTTCACTGGTTGGGCTTCGGCCGAGGCAGTAAAATCCATTGTTTTTCCGAAATTGCCCAGAACTTGATTCATCATGTGTGCAAGGGCATGGACAATCGGCGGCTGTTGTTCCCCGGCAACGACAATGCTTGCGCCGCGATTGTTTTGAAGGTCCCGAGCGACTGCGGCAATCCACTTGTCATGTGGATCGGCGGGAGATGCATTCACATTCGATCCCATGACAACACCAACCTGTTGCGCCAGAGAACGCGCCAGTCCTTCAACGTCCGCGGAACTTATCGGCAATCGATGATCTGCCATCGAACCCGTCACCGTAGGTGTGCTCTCCACGACATAAAGCCGGTTCATGGCCGTGCTCTCTTTGCTTATACGACGACCATTGGTAAACTGCCGCGTATGACGCAACCCTGCCGGATGAGAAAATAAGAAGTCTGACTCCAGAGAAAGAATCACCCGCGCTTTGTTGAAATAATAACGGGTCTCGACCACTTCACCAAATGCCATCCGCGCGCCTTCACGAGCATTGTTTCTCGCAGTCGGCTGATATTGATGCCACTTCGCATCAGGATACTTCTTCAGCAGGTTCTGCAATTGAGACGCCAACGTCGGTGAAGTAATCGTTTCCGTTAAAATGCGCAGTCCCGCGCCGCGCTTGGACTGTTGTTGTTCCAAGGCGTTAATAAGAGTGGTAAGAAATAAACTCCAGGAGCTGACCTCTCCCGCATTGGTAACCGCTTGCGAACGATCGGGATCATAAAGATCCAGAATCGCAGCCTGCTGAAAAACGCTCGTGGCTCCCAGGCTGGTCGGATGCCCCGGATTGCCCTCGATCTTGGTCGGATGCCCTTCGTAGCTCAGTGCCAACAAACCAATGCCGAATCCATCAAAGGGCATCGCTGTCGCAAAATAAAGCGGAATGCCCGGTACTATTTCCTCGGGCTGCCGCACATAAGGAACAATTTGTTGCATTGGCTGTCGCGTGCAAGCCGTTAATCCTGCGAGCGCCAATGAAGCGCCCATCAGTTTCAAAAAGTTGCGACGACTCACTTCATCGGTGAACTCAGAAGCTTGCGAGGGAAACTCGCGATGCAACATCTCCTGAAAATCCTTCGTTTGCGCCAACTCCTCCAGGCTGCGCCAATATTGCCGGCCGCTCATGCCAGCAAGCCGGACGCGAACCATCTTCAGGTCAAGCGGCGTCGCAGATGGGGTGAGCGGTTTCATCGATGGCACATGCTGCAATCAGTGAGTTGTTTGGCGTTGACATGGTAGTCCTTCACCAACTTGCGTCCTTGCGCGAGCTGATTTATCGGCGGCAGCCAACTCATATTAAAGACCTCTTCGCGTGGGCGAATGTATTTCGCCGGGTCCCGATGGCAATCGAGACACCATTTCATGTAAAGCGTGTTGACCTTCCACATCAGCGGCATCTTTTGCACCTGGCCGTGACACGTGGAACAACCGATCCCCTTGGTGACGTGAATACTGTGATTGAAAAAAACAAAATCCGGCAAGTCATGCACACGATTCCACTTCATAGGCGTATCCGTCGCCAAACTCTCCCGCACCGGCGCTAGGATGGGTTGGTCCGTGTAAAGTTGCGAGTGACAGGTCATGCAAGTTTCCGTGGGCGGAATGCCAGCAAACGATGATTTCTCCACCGACGTATGACAGTAACGACAATCGATGCCCAACCCGCCGTAATGATGTTCATGACTGAATGGCACCGGTTGTTCGATGGGCACGTTCACCTTGGTCATATACGGCGACCAAAAACTTGCATGCAGCAACCACCCGCCTGCGGTGACCAACAGCACCACCGCGAGGATGCTTACTCTGGCAATCGTGTTGCTGCGCCGGTGAAAAAGTTGCGGCATTCACTCTCCTTACATCCCATTTGCGCCCTCGCATTCATCATGCGAAGACAAAGTACGTTCTACGGTATGGCTGGTAAATGGGGGGAAGACCCTAAAATAATTATTTGCCAGCGCGAAAATATCTGTCGGTTCCCGGTTGCACTTCGCGCAAACAATCCTCAATGTGCTATTTTACATAAACGCAATATGAGCTTCCTGACCTCCATTCTAAAATCCGTTCGCCCGCTGATTCCTGATTCAGCCAGGGAATGGGGAGCACGGGAATATTTCAATCACCGTTACAAAACCCTCGGCACCATGACCACTCTCCAAATTGATTCCGCGAACAAGAAAGCCACCCTCGACCTCGAACTCAAAGGTGAAACCCAGCCGCTCAAAGTCACCATCAACCGCTACGAGTTAACAGCTGTCGGCAATAAAACTTTCATTGAGATCAAAGAGCTTCAAACCTCCCGCGAATGGATCAATGTGCTCGCCGGGCAATTCGTGAAGGGCAAGAAGTTTGAAGTCCCGGAAATGGTCAAAGCCCTGCTTTGACCATTTCAGTAAGCTTACATTTATTTAAATCTTCGAACTAGACCTGTGCGTTGGCAGGTCTTCTCTTTCGCAACGCCTGCTCCATTTCTTCCGGCGTCATGCGCGACAACTTGTTCAGAATCTTCGACGTCCGTTCCAACACCCCCGGCTTGGCTTCGTAGCCCACCATGCTTTGTGATAGCTTGCCAATTGTTGGCGATTCAAACAGGCATCGCAACGGAATCTCCATTTTGAAAGTCTCGCGTAATCGTGAAATAAGTTGTGTCGCCAGCAGTGAATGCCCTCCGAGTTCGAAAAAGTTGTCCTCTGCTCCCACTTTTTCCAGACCGAGCACGTCGCACCAAACCGTCGCCAAAGCTTCCTCAACAGGATTTCTCGGGGCTACAAAGTTTCCAGTTGGTTCCGGTCGCACTGAGTCTGGCGCGGGCAAAGATTTTCTGTCAATTTTTCCATTCGGTGTCAGCGGCATCATTTCCAGCATTACAAAAGTCGCCGGAATC
>JAQGPC010000255.1 GCA_028293285.1 Pedosphaera sp. | reverse complement strand
TGGTTGCGCCATCGCCAAAAGGTTCCCTCCAGCCGGCATAAACAAAAAATCCAACAGCCAAGACCCCCGACATTCCGTTTTCGCCCGCCAACTGGTCAACCACAATCACATCGTAATGTTTCGGGTGAAATAATTTTCGGCCATGATCAGGTTGTTGCCTACTGTTCACGCTGCGCCATTTGCTTCAATGGTTTAATTCTCCTGCCGATACAAGATCGGTTTTAAGTCGCCTGTAAAATGAATGAATTATGAAGCTTTATTCATTAACAGCGGCAAACATCAAGCTGGAAAAGCTGGTATCGACCAATAACATTTCTTGGACTTCACATTGACATTTTCACAGCCTCTTGATTCCATTACCCGATACTCCCGACGTAAAGTCGTATAACAGGAGGAAGGAATATTTAGTGATGCACAAAAGCAGGCGTTATCGTAGCACCATGTGGGTTACCCCATTCGTTTCCGCATTGGCCGCAATAGGCCGGCGCCTGCCTGCACTGCGATTTGAATTTATTGACTTCAGATACTGCTAACTTTGCCCAACCCAACTCTATCGAGATACCCCGAAAAACTATGACATTCAAAAAAACCATTTGTTCCAGCCTGGTGGCCATCGGTTTAATCGCCCAGAGCGCCTTCGCTTTTGTCAGCGTCGATGTCCAGCCGCCGAGCCAGGCCGTGTTTGCCGGGAGCAATGCGGTTTTCACTGCCCAAGTGGTGACTACCGGGGGAGAAACCATCACGGGCTATCAATGGCTGATGTCCACAAACAATCAAAATCCTTTCACCACTATTGCCGGCGCCACCACGGCCATTTGCACGTTGGTAAATGTCCAGCCTGCCGATGCTGGCTATTACTTTGTCAAGGTTACCTATCAGGTTGGGACCAATGCTCCAGCCGTGGCGGTGAGCAGTTCCGTGACGCTTACCGTTCAAGACCGCGCCCGCATCACCGGCCAACCGCAGAACCTCACCCGGGTGACCGGAACTACTGCTTCCTTCACGGTCACTGCGGCAGGCTCTCTGCCTTTGAGCTATCAATGGCGGCACAATGGAACGAACCTGGCCAGCGGCGGCCGCATCACTGGAGCTGGCGCAGCTACCGTTTCCATCGGTAATGTGAATATTGGAGATGCAGGAGGGTATGATGTGGTGGTCAGCAACGCCTTTGCCGTCGCGACCAGCCAGGTTGCCACGCTCACGGTTTTGGTGCCACCTTCGATTAGCGTCCAACCGCAAGCCGCAACGGTAATCGTCGGCAGCAATGCCACCTTCAGTGTCACCGCGGGTGGAACCGCGCCTTTGGTGTATCGCTGGCAACGAGCCGGAGTGACCATGACCAACGGCGCACACTACAGCGGTGTTACCACCAGTACTCTTACCATCAGCGGTGCCGTGACTAATGATGCGGCAAATTATTCCGTTTTCATTTCGAATGTTGCCGGTTCGCTTACGAGCGCAGCCGCATCGTTGACCGTGCTGGAGCCTCCCATCATCACCAGCCCTACCAATGCCGCCGGCCAGCAGGGGCATATCTTTAACTACACCGTCACTGCCACCGGTACAGCTCCTATTACTTATGGGGCTGAGGGCCTGCCTGACGGTCTGGCCATTGAGCCGGTGAGCGGTATAATTTACGGCGTCCCGGCCTTGTCGGGAGATTTCTACGTCACCTTGTATGCCACCAATGCCGCGCTGACCAGCACGCAACAGTTGGTGATCAGCCTCATCACCGATGTTCCCGGCATCACCAGCGCGCTTACCGTGAATGGCAAGCAGGGGCAATCCTTCACCTATTCCATAACGGCCAGCAATCAACCTCTGACATTTAGCGCCAGTCAGTTGCCACCAGGTCTGAACTTCAATCCAACCAATGGCGTGATTTCGGGTTTCCCGGTGCAAAGCGGTTCCTTTCCGGTGACGATCGGCGTGGCCAATAATTATGGTTCAGACAGCCAAACGCTCACCATTAACATTGCTTCGTCAGTGCCCATAATCACGAGTGCGTTGACCGCCACCGGCACGGAGAACGTCACGAACTTCCTTTACACCATTCGCGCCAGCAATACGCCCACGTCATTTGGAGCGGTGGGATTGCCCTTGGGCTTGACTCTTAATACCACGAACGGCGTCATCACCGGCCAACCTGCCTATGGTGGCACTTACAAGGTTCTTATCTCGGCGCGGAATGCGTGGGGAACCGGCACGAATACCCTGACGATAAACGTTGCTTACGCGTCGCTTACCGGCTTGGCCATCACCGACGTGTCATTCCTTTATTCGAAGCCTTACCTTCTGGACTTTACCTTCTCCCTTCGGGATGACCCGGATCCACTCATTGGCAACGCTGTGATCCGCACGCCTGACCAATTGACAGTGGTTTGCATTGAAGGCGATACGAACAAGCAAGTCGGCGTGCCCATCGGTCAGGAAACTGCCTTCATCGTGGACCGCGCCATAACCAAAAAACTTTTCAAAACTTTCCTGGTGCTGGACTACACCTACAGCATGTTTGCCACTCCGGGTGCCATTGATGCCATGCAGGCAGCCGTCGAAAATCTTATCAACCAGCAGCCCGGGACCGCACAATTTGGTGTGGCTGAGTTCAGTGCCGACTATCTCCCGCCCGCGATCGTTAAGGATTTTACCTCCGATAAGGTTGCCTTGACCAGCGCCATCGAAGGGATTCAGACCAACAACGTGCAAGGTAACTATGCGGGCACCCGGTTTTATGATGCCCTGGCTGCGGCACTCGCAAAGTTTGGCCCGCCAACGAATGTAAATGAGCAGCGTTTCGTGATTGTGATGTCAGACGGGCACGATGATGCCAGCGTGTTGACCCCCACCGGCACGGGCTCACTCGCGGATACCATCGTCAACATGGCCACCAACAAGCAGGTTAAACTCTATTGCGTGGGCTTTGGCAGCAATCCCAACGTCAATGTGTTGCAACAACTGGCCACCCAGACCCAGGGACGTTATTTCCCGGCGGCCACGCCGTCTGCCCTGACATCCCAGTTTGCCGCCTTGTTCAAGGATCTCAATGCGCAGTATTTACTCCGGTGGGCAACGCTGCAACGCGGCACCGCATTTCAACCCATGTTCCAGGTGAGCCTTGGTGGCTTCACCGCGAGCTACAATACGAACATGGGAGTCACCAACGTAATTGACAACACGACCACTCCGCCCACCACCAATACCTTCAATGTCAGCCTGCTGCCGGATTTCAAGCCCAGCACCTGGACGGGCAATGTGCAGGTCGGTTCCATGTACCTGGGGCCGAATGCCGATACCAATGCCTCCTCGGTCATGCTGCGCGCTTTTTATGTGCCCCGGTACGTGCGGAAAATCCAGGTTCATTACCGGCCGAATTATCCTTGCACGCCAGTCCTCGCCTCTTCCGGAACTGGCAGCTTCCTAAATGGCTGGAGCCTGACCCAGACCAACGACGGAACCGGCGGCCAATGGCTGACACTCCTGAGTCCAAACCCAAGCAATGCCTTGACGAGCTTTCCCTATGGCATAATGGGTGACTTGGTGAATTTCCAATTCCAGTATCAGGCGCTGCCCAACGGTAAGGCGGCCTTCAGCCAGTTCGACGTGGACAATAGTGTCTATACCAACCTGCCGCCGGGCGGACAAAGTTTCGTGATGCAGAACAGTACCAATTTTATCACTATCATTCCCGGAGTATTGCCACCGCACGGCACACCTGTTCCGTGGTTGATTGCCCATGGATTCAACGGCGACCCGGCAGTCGATGAATTGAGTGACCCCAACGGGGATGGCATGCCGGTCTGGCAGGAATATATTGCGGGCCTGAATCCGAGCGATCCCAATTCAAAATTCATGATCAGGCAATACGCTCCGGCTGCACCGGGACAACCGGCCCAGATTACCTTCAGCACCGCATTAGGCCGGACTTACCGCGTGGAAACCGCCCTCAGCCTGGATACCTGGACGGTCTTGCAGGATGGCATCAGCGGGACGGGTGGTAACGTGACGGTTCTCGACAGCCGGAACCTGAGCGGCGTTCATGAAGTTTACTACCGTGTGGTAGTCTTTTACCAATAATAGTAACGCTGGCGACTTTTATGGTCCCTGCAAACCGGTCGGGTTAAAAGCCCGGCCGGTTTTTTATGCTTACCAACTCCGCTTTGTCTGGTGACGCGGAAGAAGCACGACGCTTGGGTGTTGATGCTTTCTTCACCAAACCAATCCGTGAAGGTGAACTGGAAAGAATCGTCCAGACTATTGAGCAACACCTTCATCGCTCGTTTGATGGCGGTAGTTAAATCATTCTCTTAACTGCTTCGTCGTTTGGCTATAACAAGGATGTGCGGAATACTGTCAACTCCACGTTTGGCATTCATGACAAGCTTTTCATTTTGTAAATGTGAAAGGATTGTGCAATATTCTGCCCGCGTTGTTTTTTGGATGGCTTTCCAACAAATCTTCGCCGCATCACAGTGGGTACAAACTATTGTAGGAAAATTGGTCCTGGTAAATGTCGCAAAACGTAATTTTATTGGTCGAAGATCAGCCGGACGATGTCCGGTTGTTTCAGTTTGCCCTTACTTCCTGGAACGTTCCCAATCCGTTGCGAGTCGTTACCACCGGCGATGAAGCCCTCGCTTATCTGGCCGGGCAAAGTCTTTACGCCGACCGCAAGCTCTATCCCTTGCCCGCTCTCATTCTGCTCGACTTAAGCCTGCCGCAACTCTCCGGCTTCGAAGTCCTGAAATGGATTCGCTCGCGATCCGAATTTAAACAGGTGCCCATCGTGGTCCTGAGTGCTTCCGAAGAGCGGCGTGACATTGATCACGCTTACGAGTTGGGCGCCAATTCTTATCTGATCAAAACTCCGGATTTGAATAAACTCTTTACCTTGATACAAGACTTGAATGATTTCGTCCTGGCTCCCTTCAATCCTCAATCCGTGATCCAGCTTCGCGATTCGAAATAATCCCAAGTGATCAGCGGCGTACCAAGATTGTTCGTGCCGGTCTCGCCCATGATGAACAACAGGTAAAGCACATCATGAAAGGCGGCGCTTATGGCTACGCCAGTAAAAGCCAGTCCAGGTCCCAGGTGATCGGCGCCGTGCGGAAAATCCTCTCGCACGGACGGAACTCCACTGGATTGTGATTTAAGCAGTTAATCACTCTTAATCGCTTTTCGTTGAGTAGGTGAAGACCTACCACGATACATCTTGCAGTCGCGTGATAACTACAATGAACTGTACCTGTGAGTGATCAACAGGATCAGTGGAAGCAGAACGTTGCAGACTTGCGAAAGACCATTGCTAAAAGCAAAGAGCTTTCCGGTGAAATGCAAGACACTGGCACTGAAATAGACGCTCAGATCGCCCGCGCCCGCAAGTTGTCGAAGAAAAAATCTAAGATTAGCTTTTCACAGGCGATCAAGAATCAGGTATAAGCTTCTGCAAAGCTCTCTGGCAAAACAAGAGCCCTCCTCATTTCGCATTGAAACCCGTCTTCAACCTTCAGCAGCAATATAATCAAAGCAGCATATTTACTCCGTTTAAGTGGGAAATGACCCTATTTGGATACGGCGCTTTTTTTGATAGCGTTTAATTGAGGGGAACAAGCACGTCTTTCGATGTGTCATCAGGATGTTCAGGGGGAATTAATGCTAACCGCTGAACAACATGAAACCGCCAAGCCCGGTCATTTTAATTGTTGATGACATCCGTAGCGATCAACTGCTGATCACTCACGCCATTCGTAAAAGCGGCGTGGATCATCCCATCCATTGTCTCAGCAGCGGCAACGAAGCCATTGCCTATCTTGACGGCCGTGGGAAATTTAGTGATCGTGCCCGCTTTCCTTATCCTTCGTTTATTGTCACAGACCTGAAGATGCCGGACGGGGACGGGTTTTCAATCCTGGCCTATTTACAACACAACCCCCAGCGCGCCGTCATGCACACTGTGGTATTTTCAAGTTCTGCTGATGTTGATGATATCCACCGTTCGTATCTCTTGGGGGCCAGTTCCTATTTCGTAAAGCCCACCGATATAGGCACGCTGCAACGCCTCATCAAAATCCTGACTGACTATTGGTGCGCCTGCGAAATACCTGAAGTCGATTCTGCGGGCCGATGGAAGCAAACCGAAAGTGCGGGCAAGCTGGGGGAAAGATTTGCCAGGATGGTTCCAGAGCTTTAAGCATCAAATAAAAAGGGCAGGCCCTGCGGCCTGCCCTGTGAAATGGGGATTAAAAGAATGCTTTAAGCCGCAACGGATACTTCGTCCAGGTCTGCCACTTCCAAGAAGCCCTTCAAGTGATGCAGACGCGTCGGGTGACGCAGCTTGCGCAATGCCTTGGCTTCAATCTGGCGGATACGCTCGCGCGTGACTTGATATTGCTTGCCCACTTCTTCCAGCGTGCGCGCATAACCATCCACCAACCCGAATCGCAATTCCACGATCCGGCGTTCGCGCTCGGTCAAGGTGCCCAGCACATCGCCCAGCTTGCCCTTTAACAAGCTATTGCTCGTCATGACGGAAGGATTCTCCGCTGCCTTGTCCTCGATGAAATCACCGAAACAGGCATCATCATCACCCACCGTGGCCTGCATGGAGATCGGCTGTTGGGCCATCTTGATAATCGCACGGACGCGCTCGACAGAGATTTGCATCTCGTCAGCAATTTCCTCCGGCGTGGCTTCGCGGCCAAATTCCTGGAACAACAATTTTTGCGCGCGCATCAGCTTGCCGATGATTTCAATCATATGCACCGGAATACGGATGGTGCGGGCCTGGTCGGCAATCGCGCGGGTGATACCCTGGCGAATCCACCACGTCGCGTAAGTGGAAAACTTATAACCGCGTTGATATTCAAATTTCTCCACGCCGCGCATCAACCCAATGTTGCCTTCCTGGATGATATCCAGAAATGGCAGTCCGCGGTTGACGTATTTCTTGCCGATGGAAATGACGAGCCGCAGGTTGGCTTCGGCCATTTCAGTCCGCGCCTGGTCGGCCTTGGCTGCCTGCTGGTTCAACGATTTATAAGCCTTGAGATATTCCTCACAGGGCATGCGCGCGAATTCTTCAAGTCCCGCGATCTTCTGCTTTTCCGATTTGATGATGGTCTGTTGGGCATCGGATTTACGCGCCTTCTCCGTTTCCACAATCGCGTGCAGGCTGGCCTGCAATTTGTCATGGATATTCTGGGTCACCATTGACATTTCTTCGATGACCTTCTGCTTGTAAAAAAACTTCGGGAAAGTGGCCTGTAATTTCTGGTCCAGCTTTTGGAATTCCTTGAACAGCTTTTCACGGCTGGAGGCTCCACTGTTGCGCCAGTCGGCATATTTCTGGTCCACCAGATGGTCCAATTCGCGGACTTTCTTGACCAGCAAGCGCAGGGCCTTCAAATGTTGCTCGCGGCTCTCCACCTTTTTGTCCACGATCACCCGGTCAAAACGTTCCTTGGGCGGCTCGGAAATCAGCTTCTCCGCCAGGGCAATATGCTCCTTCGCTGCAAAACCGAAGCTGTAAATAATCCGCCTCTGCTCGTTCTCGGCCTCTTCCATCCGTTTGCAGATGGCGACTTCCTGCTCGCGGGTGAGCAATGGAACCTTGCCCATCTGACGCAGATACATGCGAACCGGGTCATCGAGAATATCCAACCGGCCTTTTTCCTTTTCTTCTTCCTCTTCGGCTTCGGGCTGTTTAACGCGGTCCACTTCGGATGGTTCCACAATCTCAATTTCGAGATTGTTCAACTTGGTGTAAACCAAATCGAGGTCAGCCGGGGTGACCATCGTCTCAGGCAACGCATCGTTGATGTCGTCGTAGGTCAAATGTCCCTGTTCCTTGGCGAGGGCAACCAATTCACGAACCTTTTCCGTCAAGTCCATGCCAGCCTGGGTGGTGAGCGAACCATCTGCCGGGGCGCTGCCCGTGGCAGCGGTGGCTGGGGCGGTCTCGTTATGGCGCCGGGAAGTCCCGTTGGACTTCGTATTCGCTTCCGGAGCACTTGCCGGAGGACGAGATGTACTCTTGCGCCCGGCTTTGGCCGGGGTGGCTTTCGTTGCGGACATTTTAACTTTCTGTTTTGACATAAATTTTAAACTTCGTAATGCGAAGACGCGACAGCCTCTTAGTGTCTCAGTAGAAGGTGCCCTAAGTCAAACATTCACTTAAAGAATCGTGTTGCGGCTTTGTGAGAAATTAATTCGTTCAGATTGGCTCACATTCAGTAGGAATCCCGGCTCGTTCGAACAAGTGAACGGAAGGCGCGGTCGTGCGCCATGGACTTGAGCGTCGGAAGTGTTTTCTAACGGCCTCTGCGGTGCCCGCCGTGACTATGCCTGCGTACTGATTTTTTAGGGGAACGACTTTTTTCGGGACGGGTATTATTGCCTATGCCTGCCTCAAAGCCATGCCCAATCAGGCCGGTCGTACTCCGCTCTTCCACGGGACGGGCCTCGGTAACTGCGATATTGCGCCCCTCCAGGCTGTGACCGTGCAGGGCTTTCATGGCCGCTGCAGCCAATTCAGGCGTGGTCATCGTTACAAAAGCGCGTCCGCGCGAACGACCGGTGGACGGATCCAGCATCAACTTAACTTCGGTAACCGGACCTTTTTTAGAAAACAAATCCTGCACGCTGCGCTCGGTGGCGCTCGCAGGAAGATTCTCGACATATAATATATTATTCATGACCACTTTCTGTCTTAGCCCGGGAAAATCTCCGGTTTTTTCTGACCATTGGGCTTCAAATCAAGGTTGAAACTCATTCAACTGGAATCCAAAACCTCCAATGGACGATAGGCACAATTCTGTAAATTCGCGCAAAAAATGTGCGAAACATAAGGGTCGTCGAGGAGTGGCAAAAGTGCAAGGAAATAGCGCACCCTTTTGGCGGGTGTCATTGTTACACGTTGCATATATATCTATATCTAAATTTAGAGACAATATGGAACATGTCAGCAAGGATTCTTGTCATCTGCGCTCCCTTTGGAGAAGCTTATTTGATGCTGGGCGACCTGGTTTTCGATAGTAAACGGCTTGGGCAATCGATGCGTAACGCTAGAAATCTATTGGGAATTTCTTTGCGGCATCTTTCCACTGCCTCTGGTGTGTCCACGTCTCAAATTCTAAGGGTCGAATCTGGTGAATATGATTGCACCCTTACGACCTTAGTAAGGCTTTGCGGTCCCTTGGGAATCAAATATGGCTCTCTGTTGGAGCACTGCATTACAATTGATATTTCGATCTATGATGTGGCTGCAAAGAGAGAGTATCTGGAAGAACCGTCAGACCTTTACCGATCCTCGGACGAGCGAAAGCTTAAAGCATTTTTAAATCTCGTTTCTTCTTCCGCCGTTGTAGCCTGTTACCTCGTTCGTTCATCTTCTCCACTCGAAACTGTAAACGCCTTTGAATTCCCATTGCCAGAGCAAGCAAACGCGCTTCGTGCATTTGCAAAAAATTTGTCTGAAAACCCCAAGCCGATTGAGGACAGGTTTGGGTTATTAACCGGACTTCAAACCTGTCCGATTAACACACTCTTGGTATATAAAATTCTAACTGGGCCATTAGCTGAAAAATACGTTGCCATACGTATAAAGGGAGTTTCTAAACCGGAAAATGTTGAGCTTTGGATTCCTTTTCATTATATGAGCGTAAAGCAATGACCTGACACCAACTGCACCGACTTGTGAGCAATCCACAACATTTCCTCGTTTTAAATAACCAAACTGCCGGTCCATTCTCTCGCGACCAGGTGAAGACGTTGATTGATGTGCGAACAATAACAGGTAACACATTATGTTCGACGACGGGTGCGGTTAATTGGGTTCCTTTGCATTCAATTTTGCCCCTGTTCCAAGATTCGCCGCCAGTGATGCCGCCAGAAATAATTCAGCGATCTAGCCCGCCTGCGTTCCCCCAAGCTCGTTCAGTTCGCGTTGGCAAGCGGGATGTAATCTGTCTCGACTGTCAGGCAATTCAGAAGCCACACAATCAAGTGCAGGGAAGTCTCGCGGTTGAAATCGGCCTCTGGCTTTTATTCTGTGCGCCTGGACTTATCTACAGCTTATGGCGTCAGTGCTCGTATAAAAAGGTTTGTGCGGTTTGCAAAAGCTCGCGCATCATTCCTCCCACTTCACCCCAAGGCCAAGCCATAATCAATGGGCGCTGGCAGTCATAGAAGGGAATCACGGTCAAAATGATTCTGTTGAAGAAATAACCGAATAAGGGCGGCAGATAGGCTGCGGCCTCGCTGCTCTCTGGATGCAGCTTAGGCGCAGAGCCGCTGCAATGATCCCGGCCGACCGGTCAGCAGATAACGGAATCGCCGACTTGCCTCATTTTCCCCTGGTCAATTCCGGCCAGTCTAAAAAAGGCTGAAAAAGCCCTTCACACTTCACACCTTGAGCTTCGCGCACAATATGTGCGGATTTTAAAACGCTTCCTTTGATTATCAGCTACTTGTGTAGGAAAAAGGTGCAAGGCGAAAGGCGCACATGTTTTAAAACGCTGCACATTTATTCCTTTTCTGACTCTTTAACAAAGCCTTCGTAAGTGCTTGGTATGCAATTGCTGTCCGCTGTTGTCGCACCTTGTCTACCCTTGTCGGACATAATAACAAATTGTGCGTGAAGGCACAATTCTGAAGAAAGATGGTACCGATGGAGGGGGTCGAACCCACACACCAATAAAGGTACTAGATTTTGAGTCTAGCGCGTCTGCCAATTCCGCCACATCGGCTACCTATCGACGCTAATATATAGGAACAAGGCGGATGGACGCAAGTATCCAATTTAAGTTAACTTGGCGCCAAACCGGGGATGTTAAGAAGCATTGAAATAATATTGACGGTAAGCCATGGTTACCGGACATGGAACAAGATCAATTGGACGAGTTGATGACGTGTCGCCTCGCTGAAACCCGGAAAACCGTGGAACCTTGTTCCATCGTGATCTTTGGGGCGAGTGGCGATTTGACGGCCCGCAAACTGATTCCCGCCTTTTACCACCTGTTCAAGGAAAAGCAGATGCCGGAGGATTTTCGCATCGTCGGCTTTGCGCGACGCGAGAAAACAGATGAATCGTGGCGGCAGGAGTTGCGCGAGGCGTTGGAGAAATTTTCCCGCACTAAACCGGTGGATGACAAGGTGTGGGGGGAGTTTTCGAAACATATTTATTACTGCCAGGGTGAATTCTCGGACCTGGAAGCGTATAAAAAGCTGGAGAAACAGCTCGCATCATTCGGCAGCGAGAAGTTGAGGGACAATCTTCTTTTCTATCTCGCCACATCGCCGAGTCAGTTCGGGGAAGTGGTGGAGATGCTGCATAATGCAGGGTTATTGCACAAGGATGAGCAAAGAGGCTGGCAGCGCATTGTGGTGGAAAAGCCGTTTGGGCACGACCTGGCTTCAGCCGTCCAGTTGAACAGCGAGTTGACCCGCTATGCCCACGAGCAACAGGTCTTCCGCATTGACCATTATCTCGGCAAGGAGACGGTGCAGAATATTTTGATGTTCCGTTTCTCCAATTCGATTTTCGAACGATTGTGGAACCGCGATATGGTGGACCATGTCCAAATCACGGTAAGCGAAAACCTCGGAGTGGGCGGGCGAGGTGGCTATTATGAGGAGGCCGGAGCTCTGCGGGACATGGTGCAAAACCATCTCTTGCAGGTAATGGCACTGATTGGCATGGAGCCACCGGTTTCGCTTGATGCTGAACCGATCCGCGATGAGAAGGTGAAGTTGCTTAAATCGATACGCCCACTGACCGTCGAAAATGTCTCGAAGCAGGTCGTGCGCGGGCAATATTTTGCGGGAGTGGTAAATGGCCAGTTGCAACAGGGATACCGGCAGGAACCCAAGGTAAAGTCTGATTCCAACGTGGAGACTTATGTCGCGCTGAAGCTGTACGTGGATAACTGGCGCTGGTCGGGTGTCCCATTTTACCTGCGGACCGGCAAATTTTTACCGCTCAGCGCAAGCGAAGTGCGGATTCAATTTCGGCCTACGCCGCACGTGCTTTTTGCAGCGCAATGTGGAACCAAGCTGGATCCCAATGCCTTGACGCTCCGCTTGCAGCCGAACGAAGGCATCTCGTTGCGTTTCAACGGCAAGGTTCCCGGCACAAGTACCAGCGTTCGTCCCGTGCGCATGTCGTTCAGCTATAACAGCGAATTCGGAGCTTATACGCCGGAAGCATACGAACGGTTGTTGCTCGAAGCGATGGCGGGAGATGCCACGTTGTTCATCCGCCGGGACGAAGTGGAAGCCGCCTGGGCCATTGTGGATGCGATCCGAAAAGGCTGGGAAGGCAAGCCGCTTTCAAACCGCGAATTTTATTCCGCAGGAACCTGGGGGCCGGTGGCATCAGAGGATTTGCTGGCACAGG
>JAQGPC010000245.1 GCA_028293285.1 Pedosphaera sp. | reverse complement strand
CGGCGCCGTCGCCACGGTTGTGCGTGTCGAGGGCGGGGCGGATGCGCAGGTTGGGAATCGGTTGATGCTACACCAGGATGGCCGGATGCTCAGCGACCTGCCCGAGGGCGTCATCAAAAGCAAAATGCTTGCGGAGGCCCGGGAAGCGCTCGGCACGGGCCGCCCGGTGATGAGGCGTCATGAGTTTGTGACCGGCAACGCTGATATTTTCGCGGAGATGGTTCATTCGCCGATGCCGCTGGTGATTTGCGGGGCGGGGTATGATGCGCAGCCGATGGTGCGGCTGGCCAAGGAACTGGGTTTTCATGTGACGGTGGTTGATGGGCGTCCCGCGTATGCCACCGCCGCGCGGTTTCCGGAAGCGGACGCAGTGGTACTGGCGCCGACTGAGGGGATGCCGGGAGAATTGGATCTGGGCGAACGGACGGCAGCGGTCATCATGTCCCATAATTATTTGAGAGATCGTAACTTTTTAAAGACGTTACTGCCGGTTCCGCTGGGTTATCTTGGCCTGATGGGACCGAGAAAGCGCGCCGAACAAATGCTCGCTGAACTGCGAACGGAAGGGGTTGTAGCGAACGAATCGCAATTGCGCACCTTGCACAATCCGGTGGGACTGGACATAGGCGCGGACACCCCGGAACAGATCGCACTGGCCATCGTGGCAGAAATTCAGGCGGTCATGGCAGGTCACGCGGGTGGTTTGCTGCGGGAAAAGAAGGGGCCGATTCATGCCCGAAGCGGGACTGGGCTGGCAGGCACGGCAGTGGAGGAACCTGCCTTGAATGGTAAAGGCATTGCGTGCACCGTGTCGGTCTGATGATTCTGGCGGCGGGTGGTTCCGCGCGGCTGGGGCGGCCAAAACAATTGCTGCCTTTCCGGGGCCGCAGTCTGTTGCGGCACGCCGCGGAAACCGCCTTGGAATCGGTTTGCCGGCCAGTGGTGGTGGTATTGGGGGCCAAGGCAGAACGACTCGAAGTGGAATTAAACGGCTTGGCGGTGAAGGTGGTGAACAATCCGGAATGGGCGTCAGGCATGGGCTCGTCCATTTGGGCGGGAGTGAAAGCGATGGGTTTGGTCGGGGATGGAGAAGCCAATATTGATGGGGTTGTGATCATGCTTTGCGATCAGCCGTTGATTTCGGCGCGGCAATTAAATGAGCTGGTTGCCGCGCAAAGTGTGCGCAGCAAGGGCATCGTGACGGCGGAGTATGGGGGAATGGCCGGAGTTCCGGCATTATTCAGCCGGGCATATTACGGAGAACTTGCGACGCTCGGGGCAGGAGAGGGCGCCAAGCGGATCATCCTCAAACACGCGGACGATGTTGAACGCGTACGCTGTCCGGAGGGAGCAATCGATATTGATACGGAAGCGGATTACGGAGAGCTTCAAGCGTGATCGGGGCTGTTGCACGATTACGATGTATGGCTGGAGAAACTCGCGCCACATGCGCCTACTTCGCAATACCACCACAACCGCACCGGCGAGGATAATGCCGACGCGCACATGAAACGGCAAATCATGGGCCGCGAAGTCGTCGTTGCCATCACAAAAGGCAAACTCGACTTCGGTCCTGGGAACAACTTTTTTACGGGGAATTTGACGGGAAGAGGCGTAAGCGGGTGCTGGTGAAGATAATTGGAGGAGTGACGGACATTATTTCGGCAAGAGCAAAATATTCTGATGCCAACGCTTCAAAAGGAGTTTTTGGAGTTGCAAACATTGACTACATCTGTAAAATGCTCCCTTTAACCAAAGAGTTTACATGAACCATTATCGCAGTCTTTTGTTGTTCCTTTTGTGTCTACTGGCCACGACCGGTAATAGTTTGGCACAAGTCACCACTACAAACTGGCTGCCGGGACGAGTCGTGGTCAAGCTGTTGCCCGACTACTTGCGACCGCGAGTCTATGCGCTAAACCGCGCCAACGGCAGCGCGCCGGGGACACTGCTGGCCTTAAATTCCACAAATGGAGCGACGCTCAACGAAATCTCCGTCAGCCTGAATCCCACGGACATGGTGATGACCCCCGCAGGTGATGCGCTTTATGTCATCCATGCCGGGAGCCGAACCATTTCGAAAATTGACCTGAACACGTTTAGTGTGGCAGCCGAAAAAGCCATCGCGACCCCAAATAGTTATAGCACGGCCAATCCATTGCATCTCGCCGTAGGGGTATCGAATCGGGTCTTTTTTACGGATGGAGGTTGGGCTCCGAGCATCACAACATTCGACTATGCCGCTGGCACGAATGTCACCGCATATGATGACGGTAACGGTGCGGGAGGGCTGGCTACTACCCGGGATGGCAAAACGCTTTACCGATGGCGCCAATACGGATGGGGAGCGGGTAACGTGAATTCCTGGGTAACACGTTATAGCACGACGAACAATCTTACGGCGTTAGAGGACTCGTTTACTTCGTGGCGGCGCGATCCATTCGACACTCCGATTTTTCTGGATGCCGCTGAACGATGGGTTTTCAACAAACAGCAGATGTTTGCCGCTACAAATGTGTCAGTACTGCTGACCTCGTTTACGGACAATATTTATGCGATTTCCATCGACGGTTCCCTGGCATTCGGCCCCACCCAAGTTTACAACACCCAGAACGGCATCCTGCTAACCAACTTTAATTTCACCAGCACAGTTCAAATACTCTCCGGCGATCAAAAGAAATTGTTCCGTTACAATGCGCCCGTGAGCGACGTGGTGATTTACGACATGACCAGCGTTGCGCCGGTAAGCGGGCCGACAATAGTGCCTACACCAGCGGACGGTTCGGTAGTCGGCCAACCGCCCACCAATTTACTTTGGAGTGTCTCTCCCATCGCGCTGGCATACGACGTGTACTTTGGGACCAACCAGGCGCAGGTCACTGCGGCCAGTCCAACTTCCGTCCAGTACCTTGGGCGGGTCAGCACACCGGGCAAGGCGTTACCCCAAGTGTTGACAGAGGGAAGTAGTTACTATTGGCGGGTGGATGTTGCTGGGTTTAACAGTACGAACGCGGGACCGACCTGGTCGTTTACCGTTTCACCCCTGACGGTAGTTCCCACCCAAATCAATATCGGCGCCATTGCCGGATTTAATCCGGCAAGCACAACTCTCAATTTAACCAGCAGTGTTCCGAGGACATGGACAGCGGCGGTTACCGGATCAAATTGGCTGGTCGTATCTCCATCCGGAGGAACCTCACCGTCCACCCTGACTGCAAGCTTCAACACGACCGGACTTCCCGCCGGACTTTACTCCAACCGGATTGATATCATCATTGGGACGACAAAAGTGCAGGTGCCGGTGACGCTTGATATTAAACCGCTGAACATCATTAAAATGGCGACGGACTATCAACGGCCCTACATTTATGCGCTCCAGGCGCCAGCGAACACAGGCCAGAACGGACAATTACTTTTCATCAACACAGCTACGGGAAGCATTGAAAAAACTCTCCCTATTGGCATCAATCCGACCGACCTGACAGTGCATTACGGCGAGGGCCGGTTGTATATCGCAAGTTGGACGGAGAACGCGACCTATGTGGTGGACTTGAACACGCAAACCTTGCTGCCACCGCTGCACCTGGGCACGGATATTTACAAGATCAATGCCGGCAAGCCGGGCCGGGTGATCACCGAAGGCGAAGACCAATGGATTGGAGTAACCATTTTTGATACGACGACGGGAACAAATATTGGCGCGATGCCATATCCTGAACGCGAGGGAGACGGGGAAACGGACCCCACGGGAACATTTTATTACCATTGCGACAACAACATTTCCAACGCAAACATCCATAAAAACCAAATTGTCAATGATGTGGCAACCCAAGTGGCGGCCAGCCTGCAACATCCCTACGGTTCGCGGAACCTGGTTTTGTCGGCGGACGGCTCCCGCCTGTTTTGGCGCGGGTATATTTACGATGCCAATTTGAATGAACTGGGCTATTTGGGCGAAGAAATTTACGCAACCACCTCACATGGAGATCTGGCGCTGGGCACCGGGCATGCGTTCAATGCGCGCAACGGTCAGTCGGTTTACACCTGGCCGTTTGCCACGAGTATTTTGGCAGTGTCGGGTGACGAACAAAAAGTCTTTCTTTTTAACAGCACCACAAAACAACTGACGACAGTTCCGATGAGTGCCATCGCCAGCGTCCCCGGGCCGGGGCTGAATCCCACGCCTGCGGATGGTGCGGTGGTCAACCTGCCATTGGCGCAAGTTTCCTGGACGCCGAGCCCGTTCGCCTTGAGCTATCGGGTATTCTTCGGCACAAACTCCGCGGCAGTGGCGGCGGCGAATACAAACTCTCCACTTTATCTGGGCCAAACGTTTAACACATCGTTGCCGCTGACTAATGCGCTTGTATCCGGCATGACCTATTATTGGCGCGTGGATTCTGTCGGGTTTAGCAGCGCGACCACTGGCGCGGTCTGGGCTTTTACAACTTCACCGATCAATGTGGCGCCACAAAATTTGTCGCTGAAAGGCGTGGTGGGGCTGCCAATTTTGCCGCAAACAATTTCCCTCGCTGCATCTGGTGCCACTAGTTGGACGGTTCAGGTGCAGCAACCCTGGTTGTCCGTGACGCCGACGAGCGGGGTCACTCCGGGCACAGTAACGCTCAATTTCAACACGACGAACCTGACTGTGGGAACTTATACAAACCAGCTGTCATTTACCGCGAACGGCATCACGCTAAACCTGCCAGTTACGGTCCAACTGTTTAACCTGGCCGCTTCCAAGATGGTGGTGGATCGCAACCGCAATTATATTTATGTGCTGCACCCAGGCAGCGGGACATTCGACGACGCATTTTTATTGTTCCTCAACACCGATACGGGCGTGGTGGAAAAGGTGATTCCGATCGGGTCCAATCCAACGGACCTGACGGTTCACCCACGGGAAGATCGCTTATACGTCTCAAACTGGCAGCGCAACCAAACGCGGGTGGTAGACCTGGCAACGCGCACTGAACTGGCCCCGTTAACGCTGGGTGCGGATGTGTACAAGATCAATGCAGGGCTGGCGGGACGCCTCATTTACGAACAACAGGATCAATGGATTACTGCGTTTCTGGTGGATACAAGCAGTGGGGCAACCGTATCAACGGCCTTTCTGCGCGAAGGTGATGGCGAATGTGACCCGACGGGCCGCTATTATTATCATACGGATAACAACAGCAGTGGAGCGGTCATCACGAAATTTGACGTGGGCAATAACAGCTTTGTGTCATTGGCCAGCGCCGGGCCGCATTATTATTATGGCTCGCGCAATCTGGTAATGAGTTTGGATGGTTCGCGGCTGTTCTGGACGAGCGCCGCGTATGACGCAAATCTGGTGGACCTTGGTGTTATTGGCGCTGAAATATACTCCTGCTCCACGAATGGCTCGGTCGCCTTCAGCGACCATCAGGCTTTTGAGACGGCAACAAAGCAAGTCATCTATAACCTGCCGGTGACGAGCGCCGTCTCAGCGGTGGACCGGTTGGATCAGCGCTTTTGGTATTTTAACAGTACCACCCGCCGGATTGAGAGCCTGCCCATGAGCGCAGTTCGCTCTCCTTTGATTACACAACAACCGACGGCCAACACTACGGTGAGCATCAACGGCAGTGTTTATCTCAGCGTGACTGCGATAGGCTCGCAGCCACTATCCTATCAATGGACGCTGGCGGGGACGAATGTTCCCGGAGCGACCAACTATTTCCTTTCCATGGTCGGCATTCAACCGTCGCAAGATGGAGATTACCAGGCAGTGGTAAGCAACGCCTTTGGCTCCGTCACCAGCACAGTGGCGCACGTAACCGTGCTGGTTTCCCCAACGATCACCAGCCAACCGCAAGGCACGAATGTTTCGGCGGGACAGACGTTCAGCCTGGCCGTGGGATCGTCCGGGTCCGCGCCATTAAGCTATCGGTGGACATTTGAGGGAGTGAACATCAGCGGCGCGACAAATCCCGTACTGACGATCATCAATGCACAAGCAATCAACGAGGGGATTTACCGCGCCATAGTGCAGAACACGGCAGGCTCCGTAACAAGCGCCGTGGCGCTGGTTCGGGTAATTCCATCAGCACCAACAATTGTTAATGGCCCCGTTTCCCAGACGGTGGGAGCGTCCTCGAATGCAAGTTTCAGCGTGACGGCGGTGGGAACACAGCCGTTATCCCAGCAGTGGTTATTCAATGGTGTAGCGATCCCGGGAGCGACGGCTACCCAGTACTCGTTTAGCAATGTGCAAGCGGGCAATGCCGGGAGTTACCGGGTAGTGGTGACAAATGGCGCCGGCTCGATCACGAGCGCGGTGGCGACGTTAACAGTTACGCCCGTTATACCGTATTTTGTGGCACAGCCGGTGGGCATATCATTGCCTGCAGGCACGAATTTTACCTTGAGCGCACTGGCCCAGGGTTCCACCCCGATTGGTTATCAATGGCAGCGTTATGGCACAAATCTCACCGGTGCAATTCAAACCTCACTGGCGCTGTCGAACGCGAGTTTGGGGGACAGCGGAGCTTACACGATGGTGGCCTCGAATCTAGTCGGCTTGTCCACGAGTGTGGTGGCAACCGTGATAATAACGGCGGCGCCGCCGGTATTTGTGGAGCAGCCGGTTTCTGTATCCGTATTGGCGGGTTCGGCTACGACTCTGAACAGCCGGGCAACAGGGGGTGCTCTATTGAATTACCAGTGGTATTTCCAAGGCAATTCATTGTTGAACCAGACTAATCGGCAACTGGTGTTGAACCCGGTCACCTTTGGATCAGCGGGCCAATATTATGCCGTGGCATCGAATGTCTTTGGAGTAAGCACGAGTTTGGTGGCCACCCTAGCAGTCACAAGTGCGCCGCCAATTTTTACGCAGCAGCCCGCCTCGGTTACAGTAGCGACGGGGACAAGTAACACGCTGAACAGCCTTGCCACGGGGGGAACACCGCTCAGTTATCAATGGTATTTCCAAAACAATTCACTATTGAACCAAACTAACCGGCAGTTGGTGTTGAGCCCGGTCACGCTCGCATCGGCGGGGCAGTACTATGTCGTAGCCTCCAATGTATTTGCTGCAGTCACTAGTGTGGTCGCACAGGTCACTGTCATCCAGACTCCCGCTCTGCAACAAGGATTAACGAATCAGGTGGTGGACATCGGAAGCACGGTGGTTCTTAACGTGGCCGCAAGCGGCACCGGTCCATTGAGTTATTCGTGGCAGTTGAACGGGGCGGCCATTGTGGGAACCAATGCGACGCTGACCATCACTAACATTTCACTTTCACAAGCGGGTTACTACCGGGTCGCGGTGGCCAACGCCTATGGCAGTATTTCCTCCACGGGACGGGTCAGCGTGCTTGGGTTGCCGGGAATGGTGCTGGCTTGGGGCGATAATTCGGGTAACCAGACTAATATACCGGCAGGCCTTGACGATGCGGCAGCCATAGCGGGAGGTGATTACCATACGCTCGCACTGCATCGGGATGGCACGTTGGCGGCGTGGGGTTACAATGGCGATGGACAAACGAGTGTTCCGACCAATGCGCTGCGATTTGTGTCAATTGCAGCGGGCGGAGGACACAACCTGGCGGTCACAGAAACCGGCTCCCTGATGGCTTGGGGGCGCAATGATTATGGACAACGCACGATTCCTGCGACGGCCACCTCCGTCCTGGCGATAGCGGCCGGAGAATCACACAGTCTGGCATTGCTTTCCTCTGGAACGATTGTGGGTTGGGGAGACAATTCATTTGGGCAGGTGCTCGGAGCAGCGAGATTGACCGGTGTCCGGGCAATCGCAGCGGGACGCAATCATAGTCTGGCATTGTTCACCAACGGGACTGTGGCGGGATGGGGATTCAACGCCTATGGACAAGCGTCGCCGCCAGCACTTACAAGTATAGCAGCGATTGCCGCCGGTTACCTGCACAGCGCGGCACTCGTTTCAAACGGAACGGTCGTGGTTTGGGGTGATAACAGCTATGGACAATTAAACCTTCCGGCCGGT
This sequence comes from Pedosphaera sp., assembly GCA_028293285.1. GTDB lineage: Bacteria > Verrucomicrobiota > Verrucomicrobiia > Limisphaerales > Pedosphaeraceae > Pedosphaera. The sequence goes on along the minus strand of JAQGPC010000245.1, from coordinate 27,582 downwards.
TTGACGAATGTGATTGGAATTTCGGCGGGGGATTTCCACACGTTGGCATTGCGCGCGGATGGGACGTTGGTGGCGTGGGGCGATAATTCGTATGGCCAGACCCAGGTTCCTGCGGGGACAACAAATGTAACGGCCGTTGCTTCAGGCTATTATCATGGACTGGCATTAGTCCCGATTGCGCCCATGATGCGTATGAGCATGAACGGTGGTGGGATAGTAGTCAGTTGGAGTGGTCCCGGGATTTTGCAATGGGCGCCGTCAGCGAACGGCCCATTTAGCGATGTTCCCGGCGCATGGCGGAGTTATACGAATTCGAACATGTCAATGCCGTCAAAATTTTTCCGCTTGCGACGCTGACGGAAATCAGACTGCAGGTGAATTGCAAATCATGGCCGCGAAGTCGTCGCTGCAATTACGAAGCGCAAAATCGACTTCAGGTTTCTGGTCGAAATTATCGGCGAGTGAATTCTCGTCGGTTATGCCTCGCCGCGATGTGCGTAGGCTTCGGCTTGCTGTGAAACTCCCGGTTGCTTCGCCCACACATTGCATCCGCTCCCGCCACTCACGATGAGGGCAAACTTCTTTAATTCAGGATGAAGGCAAAGCGCTTCATTGGGGACCAACGCTTCGTCGCGCGGCCCTTCGACGTCCCAATAACGGCAAGTCAGGCAGGGGCCGATTTTTTCTGAATTGGGCAGATGTTTGGCTTTCACCAAATCTTGAAAATGTTGATATGTTGGCATGGTATTCCTTTGCTGTTGCGTATTGTTTAACTTGCAGAACTCGCATTTTTACTCGTGATAAAGCAAGCGTTGCAATATTGCGGAGATTTATCCCTATTCAACTAGGGTAATCTGCCCAGCACGAAACTTAACGTGATTTCAAGATGACAATCCGCGTCATCCCTCCCTAGTATCGGAATGGATAAGACGACCAAGGCTGGTTCGTTACACATTACAGTTTGAAATCGCCACAACATTTAATTCATCGTTGCTGCATATGGGCTTTATGTTCCCTGCTCTTCTTTGTGGCAGCAAATGTTCAGGGCGGACCAATTTTGAACAATACCACTCCCCTCAGTTTCTTTACCAACTGCGCAGACCATCTTCTTCGTTCGCAGTTGAATCTGAGTGTGACAAATATTCCTGTCTATGACGGCACGAACCTTGTCTATAGCCCGGCCGTCCACCGTCTGCTGCAACTCAGTGCCAATATTTACGATGCCAGCACCAATCGTCCCTTCGTCGCTGGGTCAACCAACTTTTACCCTTCTGTTTTTCGACCCAGGTTCGGTGTTAACAATAAAAATATTTTCATCAACGGATTTGTGGAGGAAACGAATAATGTCACGAGCTATCTAGTTCCGCCATTATCTTTGCCCGAAGACGCAGATGTAATTGTTAAAAAGCCAAATTTGGTCACGAATATCTACGGTGTCCCCTGGATCATAGGTGCCAAGAAGGGGCTACCCAACTTCAACGAGTTTGCCATGCAGACGGTTTCTCAAGTTACGCGCAAACTGCAAATCAGCCGGCCGCCGAACACTCCGAATGACCGCAACACCTGGGTTACCAATCAGATGTATGTTGTGGGAATTTCAAACATCATGGGGGTCGAACTCTGGAATTCCTACAGTTCCAATTATAGCCGGGCCATCGATGTGGTGTTGTTTGATGACCTGACCATGACCCTGACCAATGACACGGGCTTGGTGCTAACCACGAACGTGCCCATGGCCCCTGTGCCTTTCACCATACCCGCGACAGGACCAAATCAATGGCAAGGTTTCTTGAACACACAGAATCCTAATAAAGACCGGCTTTCTTTTCGGGCTCCTTTGTACACCAATGTGGTTTTGCTTCCGGATTCAGTTTACCGGCAAAATCCGCAGGGGTTTGTTGTCAGCACCAACTTTGAACAGAACACGGGTTTCCCACTGCCGAACTTTGTCCTGGGTGTTACCAATCGCCTGCGAGTCATCCTGCTCGACCATGATACTGGGCGGGTGATCGACTACGTTCATTTCAATGGATTGGATGAAGTGCGGGAAATAACCAGGGACCTCAGTAAAGATGACGGGGTTGCCGGGGTTTGGAGAACGAACCGAGTGGGCAATCCTTTCACCGGCCCTTTGGAGGGAATTATCAACCAGATGCAAGTCTCGATGGGTGCTATTACGATTTCACTTTCAGATTGGAATAATGCGCAATTACAGCAATCCACATTGCAAAGTAAACAGCTTCAGATAAGCAATTTCATAAACCTTTTTAATAATCCATCGGCCAATCCCAACCTTCTAATACAAGCCCCTTTTTCACCCACGCGCAAATATTCCCGAACACGCTCCTGGCAGGCGAATGATCCGTTAGTGCATTACACTCTGGGAGATCTCTCCATCTTGCAGAACACCAATCAACTCATTTCAGTAGTGCCTCCTAACGGCCTGTCCAATGTGCTGGCGAATATCGGCGTCGCAAACCAATACTATGCGCCTTGGGGCGGGAATCCCAAACAATCAGCGGATCCGAATAAATACAATTTGGCCCTGAAAGACCCGCTGGTGAGCAACTCGGACGATTGGAATTTTCCCGACGGAGCAGCACTCGATTTTAGCTGGTTGGGTCGTGTGCATCGAGGCACACCGTGGCAGACTCTCTACTTTAAATCTGCAAGCGTGGATTCAGCAGCTTGGCAGCTCTGGACTGGAAATGCCAATCCTGCGGATGCTCAACACACTCAACCGGCGAATGATTGGCATATCGCCAGCCTCCTCATTTCGTTGCTGAATACCAATCCACCCGCCTCACTATTCTCCATTAACCAAACCAACTTATCCCTGGCTTTCGGAATCGGCATCAACGTTTTAACGAATACGACAGATGACGGAAGTTTGAATAATTACCCTCCACCGACGTTGCAATTCGACTCACTGCTTATGGATTCCAATGCGCCGCAAGCCGCGGTAATTGTGAGTGCAATTAATTTAATTCGCTCCAGTCAACCCGGACAATACTTCCATGACATTAGTGATATTCTCGCCACGCCGGAATTGAGCATTAATTCACCCTGGCTGAATTTGAGCGATGTCCAGCAACAATATGGCATTACTGATGTTGCTTATGAGATCATTCCTTCTCAATTCCTGCCATTATTGAGGCTCGATTCCATTGGCTCCATTGCGCCGGCAAACGGCTCACTTCAATTCCAGTTCACGGGTTTTGATGGCTATGCCTATAGCATAGAAACATCGCCGAATTTGCAGACCTGGATTCCGGTGAGCACGAAATATCCCACGAACGGGACGTTTTCATTCACTGACTCCGCGACCAATTCAGCCATCCGCTATTATCGTTCGGTGATGTTGCCTTAAATGCTCTGCGCTCAAAGCGAGGCGAAGAGCTTTTCCAGAAACTCGCGGTTTTTGAGTGCGCTGGCGGTGGTTTCTTCGGCGGTCTTGCCTTTTTTGCAACATTCCACCATAACCGGGCCGTTGAAACCGGCGCGTTTTAGTTCGGAGAAGACCGCTTTGAAATCCACTGTGCCGGTGCCGAATTCCAGCCAGACATCGCCTTTTTGTTTGTCGCAATCCTTGGCGCAAAATCCGGTGACGTGTTGCGCGATGGGCTTGAGCTGCTCCAGCGGGTCTTTGCCGGTGTAGTAGATGATGTTGCCCGCATCGTACCAGATCTTGAAATTAGGCTGCTTCACCTTGTCAATGCAGCGGATGATTTCTTCCGACGCGCCACTACCGCCGCCGTGTGGTTTCAAGACCAGCTTTAATCCGTGCTCATGTGAATACGGCGCGGCATCTGCCATTATCTTGTAATAATTCTCGTAGTGCTTGGGGCTGTCCACGCCGAAGGTCAGGATGAAATCCAATCCCAGGAATTTGGCGTTATCAATTTGCTTGCGCACGTCCTTGATTGAATCTTCGACGGAGAGTTCGTTCTTCAAACGGATCGCGCCCATGTTCGCGCGCAGGCCATGTGCGGTGATTTTCTTTTTCAAGGCGTCGAGATATTCCGGCGTGGCATCGGAACCGATGAACGGCTCTTCCTTGGTACGAGTCAGCAAACCGGTGAGCTTGTAGCCCGCCGCTTTGATGCCCGTTAACGCAGTGTCATAGTCCATCCCCTCACCTACCCAGGGACGGTTGAAACAGCCAATGGGCCAATGAACATTTTTTGTTTCGGCGGCTTGCAGCGTAGAAAGCTTGAGCGTGGCGGTGGCTGTTGCGGCGACGGCAGCGGTGCGGATAAATTGGCGGCGATTCATAATATGAGATGCATTTGGCGCAGGTTGTGAATTTTCAGCAAGTGAATTATTTCGACTCAGCCCGCTGCTCCTGCGGTGGATTAAAGATATACATGATTAGATTGCGAAAATCAGCATCTGACATTTGTTCCAAGCCTTCCGGCATCAGGGACATTTCAGTGACCCGCTTCGAAGCGATGTCCGACTTGGCAACCACTTCTTCCTTTGGTCCGGCTGAAACTAGTTTGATGCGGGTATCCGTTTCTTCCACCACGCGCCCGCTCACGCTACGGCCATCCTTGGTTTCCACTTCTACATTTTCGTAGCCTTTGCCGACTACCTGATTGGGATCGATGACATTGGCCAGCAACGCATCGAGCGTGGAACGGCCCACGCCCGTCAAATCCGGCCCGACTTCAGCCCCTTCGCCATATAACTTGTGACAGACAAAACAAGTCTTCTGTGCAATTTCATGGCCAGCCTTCACATCAGCCGGAGCACTCAAGATCATCTTCTTTTTGTCAGCGATGATCTTCAACTTGTCTGCATCCGCCGGGCGAACGCGTCCGATAGATTGGGCGGCACGCTGCCGGATGCCATCGTCACTGGATTGATTTAACGAACGAACTACCGTGGCGGGAATTTCATTGGGCGAGATGCCTTTGGTTTCGATGGCGGAAAGCAAGGTCAACGTCCAACGGCGGCGCGATGCGAGAACTTCCGCTGCCGCGCGGCGCTCATCGGCAGAGAATGATTTCCGATGTTGCACCAGAGAATCGCCGACGCTATCGCCGCCAATTTCTCCCAAGGCACGAATTGCCTCCAGTTTAAGCGATTCGACATTTTCGCTCGCGAGCAACTTCAACATGGCCTCGCGAGCGGCGTCTGACTTTAGTTTGCGCACGGCCTGAATGGCCTTGGTGCGTTCATCTAACCTGGCTTTGGGATCGTTAATTTGATTGATGGCACCTTCGATTGCGGAAGAGTTGCCCCAGAGCGTGCCGAGTCGCTGTGCGCGGTCAGCCAATTCGGGTTTGCCACTGGCGGCAAGCTTACTCAACAGCGGGTTGGTATCGGCGGTCGGCTTGATCGCCTTGCCTTGCTGGCCTTCGAGCAAACCATCCAACGAGGCGGCAGTCAAACCAGCATCTTTCTCTGCCATCGCGGTCAGAAATCCAATGGCAGCATCCAGCTTTTTAGTGTCTTGCGTGTCGCAAATGCGGCGCATGGCTTTCCGGGCAAGCTGACCGCTTAAAGGCATCGTTTCGGGACCATTCGAGAGCAACCACTTGAACGCTGGTGCTGGATCTTCCGCAATCTTCGGTTCGGCTGCCTGCCAGATCATGAACGGGATCAGCGGATCCTTGGCATCAGCGGAAGCTTTTACCAGCGGCGCGAGAATGCGTCCGGTCTCGACCCCTTCAAAATCCGGCGATACCGGCGAGTCCACCGTAAGTGAACCGGAAACCAATTGTCGTGCGGCGGTGGCCACCGCGAGTCGCACGCCGGGATCTGGATCGCTGGCCAGCTTGCTCAAGCCGTTCAGATATTTTTCATCTGCCAGCCGACGTTCGCCTACTATCCGGGCGATCCAGGCGCGAATAGCGGGTTCCTTATCATTATAAAAATCTTCCAGCACCGACTCGCCAAGCTGATCGCTGCTGTGGAGTGTCCAGAGGGCAAACAATCGCGCTTCCAATGTTTCGCCATGCTGCAGCAGTTTCTTGAGCGCAGGCACGGCTTCGGGGTCGCGGCGCTCTGTCAGAATGCGTTGGGCGGTTTTGCGCTGCCAGATATTGGGATGTGCCAACAATTGCACGAGCTTATCGGTGCTTAATTTGGCAAGGTCCATGTTGACCTCGGGCCGCGACGGGACTTTTGCGCCGGGATGTTTGCCGGTGTAAACCACACGCCAGATGCGGCCGCGCTCGCGGTCCACGCCTTCGGGGTCCGCCTGGGCATTTTGGTAACAAGGGTATTTATCATACCAATCCATTACCCAGAGCGCGCCGTCCGGGCCGACTTGTTCGCTCACCGGACGAAACCAACCATCGGTGGTAGTGAGAAAATCTTTTTCCGCCGTGGCTTTGAAACTGGAACCATTGGGTGTGAGATGATCGTGGTTGATGGCGTTTTGATGGATGTTGCCAAAGAGCACTTCGCCCTGCCATTCCCGGGGATATTGGTTGCCTTGATAAATCTGGATTCCCGCATAGGCCGCCATGTGATGCTTGTGGTCCACGATGGAAGGGAGCAATTGATAGCTGTAGGGGTTCGCTGGGGTGCCGCCCTGCCGGACATAAATTCCACCTGGTGCCATGTGAAATAAATGGTCAATGACACAGGCGCTCACGAAGGCATTGCCATAGCGGTCAAAATCAACACCCCAAGGGTTGCTCGTGCCATCGGCATAGACTTCAAATTTTTTCGTGCGTGGATTGAATCGCGCGACTGCTGCCGTTACTTCAACACCTGGTGCGCTGGCTTCGGGAATTTTCACCTTGGAATGAGTGAACACGCCGTGCGTCAGGTACAGCTGACCATCCGGCCCCCAAGTGAAGCCGTTGAGCAATTCGTGGCGGTCTTCCAATCCGAAGCCAGTCATGAGCACGGTGCGGGTGTCGGCAATGTCATCGTGATTGGTGTCTTGCAGGAACAACAAATCGGGTGCCTGACCAACGAATACGCCGCCATAACCCACTTGGATACCCGTGGCGAGATTTAAGCCGTCGGCAAAAACGGTGACTTTGTCAGCGCGACCGTCACCATCCGTATCTTCAAGAATTTTGATGCGATCGCGCGGCTTAGTGCCCGGAGCGGCACCGAGCGGGTATTCATAAAGCTCAACCACCCATAAGCGGCCGCGCTCATCCCAAGTCATTGCCACTGGATTGATGACATCCGGCTCAGCGGCGAACAGGCGAACCTCAAACCCTTCCGGCACAACGAATTTCTTCTGCGCCTCAGGAGGTGAAAGCGCCACGGAGGCAGCGGGAGCATGCTGGCCGGTGAGTTGTTTACCTTCCGCAAATGTATTTTGCGCGATAAAAAGAGGCAGTGTGACGGCTAGAGCCTTTAATAATCTCATCATGATGAAGACTGTAGAAGACTGTTAAATTCTCAAAATAATTCAATGGGATAATGATGTTATCGGGAATTGGGTTTGAATCTGATCAGTTTGCTATATAAATAAGCAGTGTTGGGCAGCTTGCTTCACCGTGAAAAATGAATTGGCTATCCTACGTGACATCTCTGGAAAATTCACAGAGGCGCGCATTCCTTTCATGCTTAATGGCTCAATGGCAATGAACTACTACGCCCAGCCAAGAATGACCCGCGATATTGACGTAGTCGTTGCCTTGCAAGCAAAAGATATCGAAAATGTGATGCGTGTCTTTGGACCGGATTACTACGTCGCCCGTGAAGCTATCGATAGTTCAGTGGCTCACGAATCAATGTTTAACCTTATCCATCTGGAGAGCGTGATCAAAGTTGATTGTATTATTCGAAAAAGAAGCCCCTACCGACAGGTGGAATTTGGGCGCCGCCAGAAGGTTAAAGTTCAAGACTTCGAAACTTTCATTGTAAGCAAGGAGGACCTAATCGTTTCCAAGCTCTTCTGGGCAAAGGATTCTCATTCTGAAACTCAATTGCGCGATGTGAAAAATCTTCTTCAAAGCGGTTATGACCGCATTTATCTCCAACAGTGGACACGGGAACTGGATTTGGATAACTTGTTGCAGAAGTGCCTGCAATGAATGACACATCCCCAGAAGTTGAGAGGAAAGTTCGCGAGATGATCATGTCCCGCTCCGGCGAGGAACGATTTATCATGGGTGCGCTTATGTTTGATGCCGCCCGCGAAATGATTTTGGCTTCTTTTCCCATTAACCTATCCGAGGATGAGCGGAAAAAACGTCTTTTCGAGCGGGTATATGGCATCTCGTGGGAAAGTCTGGGCATTCCGCAATCACTCTAAACAAACTTCTACGTAACGCCTCAAGTAAACTTGTGAAAGCAATTATTCTTGCCGCCGGAAAAGGGACTCGCATGCGGGAACTCACCAATGAGCTACCCAAGCCGATGCTTAAAGTGCATGGCAAACCGATTCTGGAACATATCATCGAAGGCATCAAAAGTGCCGGGGTGCATGATATTTTTATTGTGACCGGATTCAAAGCTGAGGTGATTGAAAATTATTTTGGTAATGGCGAGAAATGGAAGCTGCGCATCGCTTATGGGCGGCAGGTGGTTCAAGACGGCACGGGCAAGGCACCTGAATTGGCGAAAGAGTTTATTGGTGCGTCACCATTCTTCCTGAGTTATGGCGATATTCTGGTGAAACCGGAAACGTACCAGCAAATGGTGCATCGTTATAATGAGAATTATTTTTCCGGAGTCATCACGGTGACCGGCAGCGAGGATGTGACCAAGGGCGGGCTGGTTTTCTTTGATGATAAATTCTGCCTCAAGCGTTTGGTGGAAAAGCCGAGTCCGGCGCAAATTGCAGAATTGAAAAGCAGTGGCTGGCTGAAGCCAGGCGATATCGCTTGGTATAATGCGGGTATTTATATTTTCCGTCCTTCGCTATTTGAATATACGACAAAACTTCAGAAGTCTCCGCGTGGCGAATACGAATTAACGGATGCGGTCAGTGCGTTGGTGGATGGACATCATCCGCTTGCGGGAATGAAGATTGACGGACGCTGGGTGGATGTGCGTGACCCGGAAGTGTTGGCGAAGCTCGAAGAGCAACAAAGTTAGAAATCCTTGTTATTGAGATACTGGTGAAGTTCGTCCCGGTGCGGATGCTGGTTGAGCCATTCCTTGATTCGTTTGATTTCCTCGAAATCCTGAACGCCGATTTTCTCGGCAAACAGTGCTTGCAGATGTCGGGCGCGTTCCTCGTTGCGCACGCGATGCTGCCATGGCGCTGAAAAAATGTGGTGAATTTCCTCGTGCAAATTCAATCCCTGCAAAATTTCCCATTCGTTTTTGTCGAACCAAATGCCGCCGCAGTGACCACAGCGGTCCAAAGAAAAAGGCAGAGAATGCCCAACCTTGTATTTTGCCAGGATATGATTGCATTCGGGACAAGTCTTGACGGCTTTGGTTTCATTGCTCGTCAAATCAGGAGTGCGGGGAGAAACACCTTCATGATTCGGTTGATGTTCCTCCAGCCATTTCCAAAACTGAAATGAATTGATCCATTGCCCGCCACAATCATCGCATTTCCACGAGATGAGATTGTGTTCCAGAGCGTGCGTGGCGAGCGTCCTCGTTTTGCAGACCGGACAGTTCATTGGTTAAACCACAAATTTGGGATCGTAAACCGGCCCGAGCCCGTGCTTGCGCAGGAGTTCGATAAATTTGGACAGGCCGCGTTTTTCATCGGTGCCCAAATGGTAATGAATGTGCCAGCCGAGGTAATCCTTGCGAAATTCGTAATCGTATTCGTTGCGGCTGCGGATGATGGAATCGAGCGTGTCCAAACCGAAGTCGCGCGCTTCACGCAATTGACGGCGCAACTGACTGTTCTCAAAGCCGCGGCGCAACGCCCAAACGGCATAGACGAATGGCAGATGCGTCAGCTCAAACCAAGCCTCGCCCAGATCCATGATTTCGTGCGAATGCGGTGCGCGGATAAAATCAATCGCGGAATCGCCAATCAACAGCACATAATCCAAGTCTTTGGCAGCTTCGTAGCTCGGCAGTGGTTTGAACTGGGGCTTTAATCCGCGCTCGGATAAAAGCACCTTAAGTAAGTTCACGCTGGTCAGCGAGGCAGTGTCGCAAAAAACTTCCTTCACCTCTTCAATAGGACGGCGATGCGCGAGGAAAACGCTTTTCACTTCTCCCAGCGAAGCAATGGCCATGGTGTCCAGAATATCGTAACGATCGTGGAACAAGACTTCGGTGATGCTGACCAACCCGGCGTCGAGTTCATCTTTTTGCAACAGCTCCGCCAATTTGGAGGGAGTGGCCAGAACAATCTCATCTTCAATTCCACGCACCAAGGGAGCGGCATTGAGGAAGTGCACGGACCCGACACGAAATGGGGCGAGCGACTGTTCGAGATTACCTTCGCGCTGGAGTTCTTCCGCTCGCTTTTCACGTTCCGCGCGATGGGCCAGTTGCTCCGGTGTTTCCACGGGAGCCATGCGGAGTTTTGGCAAATCGTCAGGGGGAATCATGCGGTTGCCAGATTATCTTCCAAGAGCTTTGAACGATTTCCTGCCGCGTCCACTTCATTCTGTGCGGGTGCGTCCCAAACTTTGATTGGTTCGTAAAAGGTATTTCGTTGCACCGGCACGCGGCCGACTTCACGGATGGCTTTGACCAGGGTGGCTTCGGTTTGTTGTTGTGGGGAACTGGCGCCGGCCATGTGGAAAATATGTTCCTCGATGATGGTGCCGTGGATGTCGTCCGCACCGTAGCTCAACGCGACTTGCGCGAGCTTTAATCCCATGCCGACCCAGTAGGCGGTGATGTGATCGAAGTTATCCAGATAAATCCGGCTGATGGCGAGCGTGCGGAGCGTGTCAAAACCGGTGGGCGGGGTTTTGACGGGAATCTCATTGTTCTCCGGTTGATAGGGCAAAGGAATAAAACCGGTGAAGCCTTTGGTCTCGTCCTGCAAGGCGCGCAATTGGCGGAGGTGATCCACGCGATCGGCTAGTGATTCGATGTGGCCGAACAACATGGTGCAGGTGCTGCGTCCGCCCATTTGATGCCAGGCGCGATGCACATCGAGATATTCCTCGCCAGACTCCTTGCCTTTGGCGATGGCGGAGCGAACTTCTTTGCGGAAAATTTCCGCGCCACCGCCGGTTAATGAATCAAGTCCGGCTGCTTTTAATTCCGACAAGGTATCAGGGACGGATTTTTTGGCGAGCCAGGCGAGGTGCAAAATTTCAATGGCGGTGAAGCATTTCAGTTGCAAGCGGGAGTCGAGCGCACGCAGCGCTTTCAACATATCGGTGTAATAGCTGAATGGCAGCGAAGGATGAAGGCCGCCGACGATGTGCAGTTCGGTGATGCCGATGGCCGAGGCTTCGCGCGCTTTTTGTACGATTTCCGCGACGGAATGTTGGAAGCCGTCGGCATCGCGCTTTTTCTTGGCGAACGAGCAAAACTGGCAGCTCAGGATGCAGTAATTGGAATAATTGATGTAACGATTGATGATGTAGCTGGCGCGGTTGCCGACTTTGCGGAACCGGACGAAATCCGCGATGGCCCCGATGGCATTCAGGTCTTTGCTTTCGAAAAGCCGGAGAGCATCGCCTTCAGAAATGCGCTCACCCGCCACGACTTTGTCGTAGATATCGCGCAACTCACTACGTTGGACAAAAAAGTTCATCGTCTCAAAGTAAAGCCCGGAAACACCACTTCGGCGATGGTGATGACCAGAAACACAATGCTGATCAGCGCATTCAGCCGGAAAAAAGCCACATTGATCCATTTCAGACTGCGCCGCCGAGCCAGCCAATGTTCCAGCAACAAGCTGCCTAAAATGATCAACAGTCCTATCAAGTATGCCATGCGGAACCCTGAAAGCAACCCGAACAGAAAGAGCAATCCCCACATAAGAATGTGTGCCAAGAACGCGGCACTTAGGGCGTTTTTTGGTCCCCACCGCACTACGAGCGAATGCAATTTTTGCTCGCGGTCGAAGTCATAATCCTGCAACGCATAAATGATATCAAAACCGATCAGCCATAGGATTACCGCACAAGCCAGAACGATGGGCAACAAACCAGATTGTTTTCCGATGAGCGGCCAAAAGGAAAGCCCACCCCGAACCGCCAACCATGCTCCGATTGGAGCCAAAGCGAGCGCGATGCCGAGATAGACATGAGTGAAATCGGTAAAGCGTTTTGTTAACGAATAGAAGCAGATCACAATCAAGGCCACGGGTGACAGATAAAAGCAGACTGGATTTAGAAAGTAACTTGCGACAATCAAGCCTAGTCCGCTTAGCACACACAGCAACACGGCACTGAAAAGAGAGATTTGGCCGGCGGGCAGATGCCGTGTGGCAGTGCGGGGATTTAATTTGTCGAAATGACGATCCACGATGCGATTGAAGGCCATCGCGCATGTGCGCGCGCAAACCATGGCAGCCAAGATTAATCCGAAAGTTCTCCACCCGGGCCAACCGCGATTCTCCCGGGCCGCCACGACCATCGACGCCAGCGCGAAAGGCAGCGCGAAGACCGTGTGTGACAGTTTGACAAAAGACGCGTATTTGGAGATTGGGGCAAACATCGTCAATTACTCTTTCTCCTCTTGCCACCGTTGAACGAGATTTTGCGGAATTCCGATATGATCCAATACGCGGGCGACGACGGTGTCTACCACTTGCTCAATTGTGGTAGGGCGCGTGTAGAATGAAGGGTTGGCGGGGATGAGCATGGCTCCGGCGAGCATTAGCAGTTCGAAATTTTTTACATGGACCAGGTTGAGCGGCGTCTCGCGGGGAACGAGAATCAACTTCTTTCGTTCTTTCAGCATCACGTCGGCGGCACGCAATAACACGTCGTCACTCAAACCGTGGGCGATGCGGCCCAAGGTTCCCATGCTGCAGGGAATGACTACCATGGCGTCGAATGGATTGGAGCCACTCGCAAAGGGGACGTTCATGCTTTTGAGCCCATGAGTCTTTACTCCCGCAGGCAGGCGGAGTCCGCCGGGCAATTCCTCGGCGATAACGGCTTGGGCGTAATTGCTCAGTACAACGTGAATCTCGTGCTGTTGCGGGTCGAGATTATCGAGCAAACGCTGGGCGTACAGCGAGCCACTGGCCCCGGTGATGGCGACAAGTATTCTCAAATGCGGATCTTTTCCATTGATTTCGTATCCAGGCAACCATGATGAAGGCAGGGGGAACATCCCGCAAGTCCGTTTGGAGTCAGCCAAGGCAGGAGAAGCATGAGGTGAATGTTTAAGGGATGTTCCCGCGCTCCTGCCGGGGCGTTGATATCTCCTGGTCATGAGCCGGCTAATTTCCGGCAGGCTTCCAGCCAGCTCAATGGCAAAGCGGTAATGGCGAAGGGCATTCAGTCGTCCCGCTGGGACTCGGGGCAATATTGAATTGCTCTCCCGGCAATGAATTGCCGGGCTATTTTCAGTTGCCCCTGCCGGGGCAAAGACCGGAGCTTGCGCCATTACCGGATTAAAATTTTAAAGACCATGAATGGCGCGAGTGTGCAATTATCGAACGCTCGCTGAAAGCCGTTGCATGGCTTTTGAATTATTAAACCGGTAATGCGGAAGGGCGAAGTGAGACTTACGCTCGCCCTCACTCCCGGGAGAGGGAACCGTCCACCCAGTTGGCGTGGCGCACGGTTTTGTTGCAATTACCGATAGCCGTCTCGATTACCGAATTAAGAATTCAAAAGCCATAAACGGCTGAGTGTAATTGTTGTTCATCTTATTCACCGGGCGGAAGCCGCAGTGTTAATGAGAGTCGAGGAGGAGTAATCCAGGTGTGTGAGACAGTGTGCGGGTGAAGCATGGGAGTGTTTGCGGTGTCGAATCAGAAGTAGAATTAATACCCTGCAAAAAAAGCCAAAACTTCTTGAGTCAGCGGGGCGCTTCCGCACAATAAGGGTGTGACACATTGCGGTAAAATAGGTGCAATTCTGCTGCTGGCCCTGGCCGGATGCGCCACCAATTCGCCTCAAAGCCAACCGCCCGAGACGATCAATCTGACTGAAGAGGCAGTGGTCGTGGCAGAGCCTGCGCCGATTGTTCTGCCCAAACCCGTAGCGCCTGTTCGGGCTCCGCTGGTGGCGACAAATCCTGTCCCTGCTCCCATCGTGGTAATTGTTCCCACCAACCAGCCTACGGAAGGATGGATTCCTTTGGATCGTTGGAGCCAAATGAACGGTTTTGGCGCTTTGAAACGTTTGTCCGCGGATGCCATGCCGATTTTTGCCGTCACTACTACAAACGGCACGATGACGGTGCGAGTTGGCAGTCAGTCGGCCCACTGGAATGGATTGGAATATCGTCTTGGGTTTGCGCCGCAATTGATCAGCGGTTTGCCTTACATTCACACGTTGGATGTGCGAAAGAACTTTGATCCGCTCCTGCACAACACCTCACTTCATTTTAAAACGAACCGGATTATCGTCATTGATCCGGGGCATGGCGGGATGGATACGGGCACCAAGAGCGTTTACAATGCCCGTTTTGAAAAGGAATTTACGCTCGATTGGGCTTTCCGCCTGCAAGCGTTGCTGGTCACCAATGGCTGGACGGTGCTGTTGACCCGCTCCAATGATATGAATCTCGCCTTGTCCAATCGTGTGGCTTTTGCGGAACGAAATAAGGCGGATCTATTCTTAAGCCTGCACTTCAATTCCGCCGGGCCAGACAAGACCCAGGCAGGCCTGGAAACGTATTGCCTCACACCTACTGGCATGCCTTCCAACCTGACGCGTGGCTTCGCGGATAACACCGCGCTCATCTTTCCAAACAACAGCTTTGACAAGGAGAACCTCGCCTATGCGGTGCGGTTGCATCGGGCTTTGTTGAATGTCAACGGGCATGCGGATCGCGGTGTTCGACGCGCACGGTTCCTTGGAGTTTTGCAAAACCAGAACCGGCCCGCGGCTTTGGTCGAGGGAGGTTATTTGTCCAATCCTTACGAGGCTAAGAATATTGCTGATCCTAATTATCGCCAACGGCTCGCGGAAGCTATTGCCCAAGCCTTGCTGATGGATACCGATTCCAGAATGAACCTCGCCAGCCAATCCGCACCCGTTCCGGCACCTGCACCCGCGTCGGCCAGCGGAAAAATCAATTAACAGTGAAGATGAGCGCGTTTATTTGGTGGGAGTTGGGAGAAAAGGCCAAGTTAGGGCCGCGCGGGAGCTTGGCCCTCCGAAGGGATGTGGATGTGCGTTCGAATGCCCTCACCCTGCCCGCTCCCCCAGGAGAGGGGAACCGATATAATCTTCGGAATATCTATAGGTCTGTGGATTCGGAGCTTGGCACTTAAGATTGTTATAATGTCGGACAATAAACATATTCTCGTCACGGGTGGTGCCGGTTTTATCGGTTCGCACCTTGCAGAACGTCTTTTGTCCGAGGGAAAATCGGTCGTCGTCCTCGATGATTGTTCCACGGGCAGCGTGGCGAATTTAAAAAATGTGGCCGAGCATCCCGGCTTGCGAATTATTCAAAGCAAAGTCTCGCAGTGCGAACAACTTGCGGAAATTGTTGGCCGATCGGAATCGATTTATCATCTGGCGGCAGCGGTGGGAGTTGAATTGGTCGTTAGTTCGCCCATTCATGTGCTGGAAACCAATTTGCATGAAACTGAAGTGATTCTGCGGGCTGCGGCAACCCAAGGCATTCCCCTGCTTCTGACCTCCACCTCGGAAGTTTACGGCAAGAGTCAGAAACCAGCTTTTACCGAAGATGATGATTTGTTGATTGGGCCACCGCATCGTGGGCGCTGGAGTTACGCCTGCTCCAAGTTGATGGACGAATTCCTGGCCATGGCTTTTGCCAAGGAACGTTCTTTGCCGGTCGTGATTGCGCGATTGTTCAACACTGTCGGGCCGCGCCAGACTGGGCGTTATGGCATGGTTTTGCCGCGTTTTATTGCCGCCGCACGGAGCGGTCAGCCGTTGCGCGTGTATGAAGATGGCCGCCAGACGCGCTGCTTCTGTTATGTGCAGGACACGGTGGAAGCTCTGGTGCGCCTGCAGAATTGTCCTGCCGCACGGAGCGAAGTTTTCAATATTGGCAGCACGGAGGAGATCAGCATCCTCGAACTGGCCCAACAGGTGATTCAAGTCCTTGGCTCCAAATCCACCATTGAATTCATTCCGTATAACCAGGCTTATGCGCCGGGTTTTGAGGACATGCGCCGTCGCAAGCCGGTGGTGGATAAATTGGAAAAAATCACCAGGTTTCGTCCCGCTACATCGCTGTGCAGGATCATTGAATTGACGGCGGCGGCTTCCTAGAAGACAAAAACAGGCGATGGTTTTGAAAGGTTGCGCAAAGAAGCCAGTCAGGGCCGCGCGGGAGCTTGGCCCGCCGAAAGAAAGTATAAAAACAAAAAAGGCGTCCTTGCGGACGCCTTTGTGTTTTAAGAATCAAATAAATCGATTACGGAAAGAGCAACTGGTTCTGAGAACCGGCTACATTGGGGTCTTGTGAACGGGTGAAAGCTTCACGCAGCTTGGAAGAGGTCAATTGTTCCGCATGACCGTCAACATGGAGGACGTTACCAGCCTTTTGATGTCCCTTGTCGGCCCAGCCTGGAGTGGTCACACCAGCTGCATAGTTCGTTGGAAAAGAGATTGGACCTGCACCCGTTTGAACCCCCGTCGCCGAAGGTGAGTTGCCCCAACCAGTGGAAGCTGTTTGCGCACCCGTACCAGTACCGCCAAAGACATTGCGGTCACCAGCAAGCAACATTCCAGGAATACTTTCATCCGCACCTAGGGCGGTGAAATAAGAAACCTTCGTGTTACCGTACATATCGGCTGGGGGTGTGTTGCCAGTAACTACAAAGTTGGTCGCCGCCGTACGATCGTCAGAGGGGCACATCGCCATTTTGGGATTGCTCAACTCGTTGGACATGCAAACCGTTACCCGGAATGTATCGACTGGCAGCAAATTTCCTGTGGCAGCTTGGATTGCGCCACCTGAGGATGCATATACCTGTTGTGGATACTTGCTCCCGTTATCGTCCCCCCAAATGCGGTAGGCGATACCATTTTGCTTGAGGTTGTTCACGCATTGGATGCGGATGGCCTTCTGCTTGGCTTTGGCCAATGCTGGGAGCAACAGACCGGCCAAAATGGCGATAATGGCGATGACGACTAACAGCTCAATAAGAGTGAAAGCCCCGACTTTTTGTTTACGAATTTTATTCATACTTTTTGATTCGGTTTTGGGTAACAGTCCGCGAACTTTAATTAATCCGCTCACAGTGTCAACCTGATTTGAGAACTTTCTTTAGCACACCTGATGCCACATGTAATTTCCCTTAAAAAGCCCATAAAGCGACCATTTTCAAAGGGTTTTGCGTGAGGATTTTCACGCATTGTGCGTGAGGATAACGCACGATGGGGAAGGCTGTGCGAGGGTCATGATTTTGGGCGGGAAAAAGGGAAAAAAGAGCGGCTTGAATCTCGAATTTTCGAAAAATATTCCAATGGAGTCAATGGAGCCAATGCAGCATTTGGGGAAACGGCGGGAAGGGGTTACAACTGTTAAATGGTTATTGCTAATGACGAATGCCGAATTTCGAATGACGAACAGAAATGTCCGTGGTCAGTGGCTGCGGGTTTGCGAGCTGTTTGGAGTAAATGTGAACTGTTGCGAGTTGAAAAAAGCGAGACACGAATCGCACGAATGGGAAAAGGATGCCAAATAGCCGCGAAAGGGCGCAGAGAACGCAAAAGGAAAGGATGAAGAACAAAGCTCAGAATGAAGAGGATGGAAGATTGAGGATAGAGGATGGAGGATGGCGCGACATCGAACATCGAAACGGGGGACGGGAAATTAATACGTGTATGGTACTATCTGACGTTAACACGCGTTAACTGACGCCAACGGACGTTAACATACGCAAAAAATTATGAAGCCAGTCGAAGGACAAAAGGGCGCAAAAATCACAAAGGAGGATGTAAATGACTGAGCTGTTACGAGCTAGTACGACCTGATGCGAGTAAATACGAGAACTTCTTTGGACCGGACTGCCGGTCATTATTGCATGCTCGCACCATTCTGTTAGCTTTTCGCAACTATGGCGTTCGATTCCTTTCGTGACTTTCTCAATACGCTCGAGCAATCCGGCGAACTTAAACGGATTTCGCAACTGGTCGCCACAGAGTTGGAAATCACGGAAATTGCGGATCGCGAAATGAAATCTCCCGGCGGGGGAAAGGCGCTGCTCTTTGAGCAGCCGACGGTCAACGGCCAGGTTTCGCCGTTTCCGGTGGCGATCAATACACTGGGGTCGCATCGGCGAATGGCACTGAGCCTGGGCGCGGAATCGGTTGATGCCGCTGCCGCCGAACTGGGCGCGCTCATGAAAGCGAAGCCGCCGACTGGCTGGCGTGAGGCGATCAAACTGCTGGGCACCGCGCTCGACCTGCGCCATGCCAAGCCGAAGACGGTTCGCTCGGGGCCGTGCAAGGAGGTCATCCAACGCTTTGATGCTCCGGCAACGCGCACGGAGGTGTGGCCAAGCGCGCCGGATATTCACTCCGCACTCCGCACTCCGCACTCCGCATTTGCAGCACCGGCCCCTTCCCTGCTCAATCTGCCGATCTTGAAATGCTGGCCGCTGGATGGCGGGCGGTTCATCACGCTCCCTTGCGTTGTTACGCAAGATCCGGACACCGGTGACCGCAATCTCGGCATGTATCGCATCCAGATTTATGACGACCGCACGACGGGCATGCATTGGCAACTCCAGAAGGTCGCCGCGCGTCATGGCCGCCGTTATTACGAAACGGGCCAGCGGATGCCGGTCGCCATTTTCATTGGGGGTGATCCGGTGTTTACTTTTTGCGCGACGGCGCCGTTGCCGGATGGACTTGATGAATTTTTGCTCGCGGGTTATCTCCGCAAGAAATCGGTTGAGCTGGTGAAATGCGAGACGAATGACTTGATGGTTCCGGCGAATTCGGATTTCGTCATTGAGGGTTATATTGATCCGACGGAGCCGTTGCGGGACGAAGGGCCTTTCGGTGATCACACGGGGTATTACACGTTGCCGGAGCCGTATCCGGTTTTTCACATCACGGCGATCACGCATCGGAAGGACGCGGTTTATCCCGCGACGATTGTGGGGATTCCGCCGATGGAAGATTTTTACATTGGTGGCGCGAGCGTGAAGTTGTTCCTCCCCATCTTTAAGATGAACTTTCCGGAGATTGTGGATATCGCGCTGCCGGCGGAAGGGGTGTTTCACAATCTGGTTTTTGTGAGCATCAAGAAGACTTACCCGATGCAGGCGTACAAAATCATGCACGGTTTATGGGGCATGGGCCAGATGATGTTCACGAAGTACATGGTGGTCGTGGATGCGGATGTGAACGTGCACAACACCAGCGAAGTGCTGTTTCATCTTTGCGCGAATACTGATCCGCAACGGGATTCCATTTTTACGAAAGGACCGGCGGATGTGCTCGATCATGCGACGAGCGAGATTGCGATGGGAACGAAGCTGGGAATTGATGCGACGAAGAAGTTGCCGGGCGAAGGTTTTAAACGAACATGGCCGCCGTTGATCAAGATGGATGCAGCAGTGAAGCAGAAAGTTGCGGAGATGCTTGGAAAAATCCGGTAAATATCTTTTGACTCTCCCTTTAAGGGAGGCTGTAAACCAGGTGTACTATGAAAAGTTCATACAGCATCGGCGAATTCTCGCACGTCACGGGTTTGTCTATCAAAACGTTGCGGTTCTACCACGAAAAAGGAATTCTCATTCCCAGCTCGATAGACGAAGCGACTGGTTATCGCTTCTATGACGACAGCAAGATCGAAAAGGCGCGGGTCATCAGGTGGTTGCGGGCGATGGAGTTTTCCATTGAGGACATCGCCGCGGTACTGGGCGAATGCAGCGATGAAGCAGATATTTTAAATTATTTAGAACGACAAAAAGATTTTCTTCAGCAACGAATCCGTGAGGACCGCGATGTCGTTCGCTCGCTGAACGAAATCATCTCGAAAGAAACGGCGGCCAGGCAGCTTCTCGAGGGCAGCAGCTTCGCAGTGGAAGAAAAGACGTTTGAACCAACGCTGATTGCGGGCATCCGCATGAAAGGCAAATACAAAGATTGTGGCGATGGTTTTGCGCGGCTGGGCAAGGCGGTCGGACGCCATATCTGCGGCAAGCCGCTTTGTCTTTACTACGACGGTGAATATCGCGAGGAGGACGCCGAGTTCGAACTGTGCTTTCCGATTCGCAAAGAAATTGCGGTGAATGGCATTTCAATTCATAAATTGCCCGGTGGTCGTTGTCTCTCGCTGGTGCATCGCGGGCCTTATGAGCAGTTGGGGCGCAGCTATGCCAAAGTTTTACAACAGGTGACGGAGCGAAAGTTGAAGATCATTCTTCCGACGCGTGAAGTTTATCTCAAAGGGCCGGGAATGATTTTTAAGGGGAACCCAAAGAATTATTTGACCGAGATACAATTGCCGCTGGCATCGTAGTTTTGACGCACGCGGGGCAACTCATGGGATTGTTTATGAGCTACAAGAGAAAATCATGGCGGGAAAAGCTGGCGGTCAATAAAGGCTTTCCAAAGGTTTTTGACGCCACCAAAAGCAAACGCGGCGGCACGGACACATTCGTCATTCCCGCACCGATGGAAGTGGACGAATTGATGCGCCGCGTGCCAAAAGGCAGGCTCACTACCATTGACGAACTGCGCACCGCGCTCGCGCGCCGTCACGGAGCAACCACCACGTGCCCGCTCACAACTGGAATCTTCGCGTGGGTTGCCGCGCACGCAGCCGTGGAATCCGCAGCGGCTGGCGCAAAGAAAACGACACCTTATTGGCGCACGTTAAAATCAAAGGGCGAGTTGAATCCAAAATATCCGGGTGGAGTTGCGGGATTGAAACGCAAACTCTCCGCCGAAGGCCACAAGGTGATTCAAAAGGGCAAACGGTTTTTCGTGGTGGACTTTCAATTGCGCCTGGCCCGACTTCAGCGCGGGGAATCGTAAAGCAAATCACCTTTGCTTTCCGTGCCGGATATTGAACGGCCAATTGATTTGCCGCCGTCGTCCGCTTTGTCCGCGCCGATGCTGTAGAGCAGCCAGTTCGTTCCTTGCGAGCGGTACACCAATGGCTTGTCGCTGAACGGATCCAAGGGCACGCGTTTGAGGTGCTTGGGGATGAGTTGATCGAGGCGTTCGGGTCCGTGACCTTGCTGGGATTGATAACAGCGCAAAGCCAGTTCGGTAGTCAGCAGACGCAAGCGAGCAGTCAATAGCTTGTGTTTTTCCTCGCCCTTTTTCTTGGCTGGGCGAGATTGCCACCATGCGGTGATCCACATGATAGGGTTTGATGTTTTGCGAAGTTCATGGCGGACAAGGAAATTTTCATTTTGCAGGACTTCATTCCACGTCACGGTGTCGGCGTCGAGTTTTTCCAATTCGGCGATGAGGGGTGTGGCTTGGTCACACTTTAATTTGGGCGCGAGCGTGAGCAGAGGAGTTATGCCGATCCATCCGTCGGCGAGCCCGACCAACCGATTGATGATAAATCCGCCACGGCTGATTTCGTTGCCGAGGCGCATGGCGTCAAGATAGCTGCGGGCGGCGTCCGCCGGACGATTTTCCAGTTCAGCCAATCGCCCTTCAGCGAGCAGAAGGCGGGCAAGTTTTTTTTGATTCGGCAGTTCGTTCATCATGGCCGTGGAATTTGTTGCCCAGGATTCGGTGGGCACGGAGCAACTGTGCGTGAGGCCAAGGCGCAACTGACGCAACGGTTCGGCGTTGGTTAAAATCAGAGCGTGCAGACCATCCTGATCCAGCTTTTCGAAATTAGCGATGTCGCCGGTCACGGCGCTGCCGGCTATGACGAAATCATAGAAGCCATTGGGGTTGGGCAAGGGAATGTGCGGAGTTGGCCGGTTGGCGGACCAAATCACCAGCGCCAGCATGGCCACCAAGGCGACCGCTACCAAAGCCAACACTCGCTTGAAATTTCTTCCTGGCATCGTTCAGCGAGAGTTTCGCAGAATCAACGAGGGCGTCAAGACGGTCACCAGTTTCCAAATTGACAAGAGTGGCAGGATGCCTAGGCTCGTTGCAATCCGCTTGCACGAGGGGAGGACAAAAAAATCACATGAACAGTATGCTTAAATTTTTTAAATTAACGACGTTGGTTATCGTAATCGCTTCTGGAGCAGGTTGTGCCTCCATGGTGGACGGCGGGCCGACGGTGGTGCATATCAATTCCGAACCTGCAGGGGCCAAGGTGAGTGTGTTTGACCGGGAGGATAAACCTGTATACACCCAAACCACTCCTGCCAGCCTTTCCTTGCAACGGAGCCACGGATACTTTGCCGGCGAAAGATACAAGGTGGTTTTTGAAGCTCCCGGCTATTATCCGGCGACGAGGTACATTGATTCTCAGATCAATGGTTGGTACTTGGGGAACATCTTCTTTGGCGGTGTCATCGGCTTGCTGGTGGTTGATCCAATGACGGGCGCGATGTACACCCTCTCGCCCAATGAACTAAACTGCAATCTGGTTCCCTCCACCGTCGCCATGAGCCCCGAGGAACTCAAGGCCGCTGAACTCAAAGCCAATCCGCCCAAGGCACTCAAATCCACCCAGGTTCAGAACAACTCTTTAAAGAAATAATCGAAGTTCATGAAACAAAGCATCCAACTCTCCGCTCTGCTTATCCTGTCGCTGCTACTGACCGGTTGCTCAAGTTTAAGCCCGGTGAAGAACGAGATACCGCTCGTAAAGGGTGGTTTGGACATAAAGCCGACGAATACGAACGATACCAAGCTGGTCATTTTCAATGATTCCAGCGTGGTGGGGTTTGGAATCGATGGCACGGGGCGAATCAATGTCAAACTGAACGACAAGGGTGTCGCCCAGCTCAACATTGGACGTTACACGCAGGTGATTGTGCCAAAAGGGAAATACCAGGTTGATCTGGAACATCTGGACATGTTCCATTTCACTTCGCAGCATCAGATTGAGCTGGTGAAACCGGAATCGTTTCTAATGATTTATGCCACTCCGACGTCAAACAAAGCGGAGTTGCTTTCCACCCTGCCCCAGGATTTCGAGCAAAAGTATCGGCCTGTGGAGTGAGGCGCGTTATGGCAACGCACCAAATGCCGGGAAGCCATTCAGTGAACCGGCCAGCAGTTCGTTCAATTTCTGAGCCTTGGCTGGAGCAATGACTTCTTCGCTCAACATCTGCGCCCTTTCAAGCGACTCGGCCAATAGACGTTTCCCGCCCGGTGCGAGGGCTACGTAGCTGACGCGGGCATCGTGCTCGTTCGCTTCGCGTTTTATCAAGCCGATCTTTTCCATGGGCGCGAGCATGCGCGTGATGCCGGAGGCGGTGATGCCCAGGCTCTCGGCCAAGTCAATCCGGCGCAATTTGCCGGTCGCGCTTCGGTTCAGGGCCAGCAAAATCACAAAATCATTGAAGCCCAAGCCATGACCCAACCGCCCGTCAAACCGCCGGGTCATGATGGCATTCACCCGCGCCAGCCGGACAAACAATTCCAAGGACAAACTTGTCTCTTTCATGGGTTGCAATATACTTGAGAAGTCAAGTATTTGTCAAATAAACATGCCGCAGCATGAATTGAATAATGGCAAACAGTTGCCAGCAGGCGTGGAACAGTATTAAGGCGGCGGCTATCAAATAAATGGTTTATTGATTGCAGAGGCTCGGACGCACCTCGCATTTTGGTTCTTCAACATTGTTGAAATCCTTCCCCCTTTACATTTCCGGTGGTTTACCTACCCTTCACTTCAAAGCCAAATGTTCTAGCTATAATAGTTTATCGCTAAAACGAACACGTTCTAAAAAGTTTCTCATTAGGAAATGAGAAAACACGACCATGGTTAAAAAAAGAAAAAATATTATTACCCCATCCGACGAAAATGTCCCGCTAGAGTTACCGCAGGGCGTAAAACTTCTTCATACCTTGCGAGGTCATCGAGGTTGGATTGGGCGTATTGCGTGGTCGCAAAACGGACGCATTCTCGCATCTCCCTCAAGAGACAAAACAATCAAACTCTGGGACGGTGAAACAGGAATGCTGCTTAATACATTAACCGGACATACCGACGATGTTGTCGCGGTTAATTTTAATCCTATTGATCAGACACTCCTAAGTGGTGGTGAAAAAATATGCAAGCTGTGGGACGTTCCAAGTGGTAAATTACTTCGAACATGGAATGGGGACAGGCATGAACTATGGAGTCTAGTTATTGCTCCCAACGGGCGTATCACAGCGGGCGCTGGCACAGAAGGTCATGTCAAATTGTGGGAGATACCCAGCGGCAAGTTGCTGCGCGAGTTTGGACCACCTGGCACACAGGGTAGCTGTATCACCAGCCTCTCATTTGATGGATCTGGTCAAACTATCATAAGCGGCCATCAGGACTCAAAAGTTTACATATGGGATGCTTCCAGCGGCAGATTGCTCCGCACGCTTGAGGGACATAGAGGACTAGTGCTAGCTGTGGCAAACAACTTGAAAAACCAGTTAGTGGCCACCGCAAGCGAAGACAAGATCATAAATCTGTGGGAAATTGAAAGTGGGAAATTGCTGCGCACTTTAGAAGGACACACTGACGGGGTTAAGGGCCTTGCGTTTTCCCACGACGGTCGACTTCTGGCTTCTAAAGGCATGATGTCTGACGATTCCATTCGCCTCTGGAACCCACGAACCGGTTTTTGCGTTGCTACTATACCTGAACCAACCGCAAGGTTCTTAGTGGGCGGGATCGCATTTCACCCAGAGCAACCCATCCTAGCAACTGTCGGCTCAGATCCGGACACATTAGAACATACTACTAATGCAGAGGATTCATCGCGCGATCGAGTAATTCACATTTGGAAATTAGATTTAGATTTTCTTCTCAAAAAGCGTACTAAATTCACAATTTCTTACACCAGTGCCAAAGTTGTGTTAGTTGGTGAGAGCAATGTAGGAAAATCATATCTTGCACATCGAATTGCAACTGGCCACTGTCCAAAAAAAGGAGCTATCAAGAGTACGCATGGAATGAAGTTCTGGCCCATTGATCCAGCGAGGCTCGGTCAATTACCTAATGCTCCTGAGTATAAGCGACGAGATGTTGTACTATGGGACATGGGAGGCCAGGATGAATATCGATTGGTACATCAGTTGTTTCTTCACGATACAACAATTGCTCTCATATTATGTGATCCAACCCGCGGAAATGCTGCTTTTAAAGAAGTCGAGACATGGAATAAATATCTTGAAAAGCAACTGCGTGGTCGCCGGGCTGTCAAATTCCTCGTTGGAGCCAAACTGGACGAGCCATCATTAACAATCGATCATCAGGGTCTCCATCGGCTTATTGGGGAAGGTGGATTTGCGGGATACTTTCCGACTAGTGCAATACGGGGCACTGGGATTACAGAATTATGTAAAGCCATAAGCAAAGCCATTGATTGGGAAAACCTAGCTGCGACAAGCCGCCCTGAACTCTTTCAACGCATTCGCGATGAAATTGAGACGCGACGTAAGAAAGGCGAGGTAGTTCTTAAAGTTGCCGACCTACATCGCGCACTAAATTTACAATCAACAACAAGAGACGAAACGGCAGCTGTGGATGCAGTCACCGAGCAGTTAGCATCCCAAGGTATTATAGCTCGTTCGCGCGTAGCAACGGGAGAACCCGTCTTAGTACTGCAAGTGCAAGAAATTGAGCGCTATGCCGGATCGTTAATCGTTGCAGCAAGAAATAACCCGCGCGGAGTACCAGCATTGGAATTGCGGACAATTGCACAGTCGGAGTTTGAATTGCCTGGTATAGCAACTGAGGCTCGATTGCCACGACATCAAGAACAGACGGTAATTGAATGCACTGCTCAACTCCTTCTTGAACATGGAGTGTGTTTTCAACATGAGGGGTTACTAGTTTTTCCAACGCTCTTTGCTCCAGCTCCGGTAGGGCTAGAAGCGTTTCTGCCACATGGAGTATCTCTATATTATGATTTTTCAGGAGCCATAGATAACATTTATGCATCACTTGTCGCATGGCTAGTGCTTGCCCGAAACTTCGGTCGAGTTCGGCTTTGGGCCGACCGAGCTGAGTTTGAGCTCGCTGATAAAGGGCTTTGTGGCTTACGCAAGGTGGGTCGTGTTGGAGGTTTTGCGCATGTAGACGTCTATTTCGAGCCAACCACACCTCAAGAGCGACAGGAATTGTTTATTAGCTTCGTTGAAGAACACTTGCGTCAGCATGGGGTGGAGATTCGAGAGCATGTCAGCGTAATCTGCGATTGTAGTCATAAATTCGACGAAGAAACCCTTCGAAAGCGGATTGCTCGCGGAGAAAAAGATGTAGGATGTCCCGTTTGTGAGATGCGTCACAACCTCGCAGAGGGAGCATCTGAATTCAGGCAGCGCAATCCGGAATTACTACAATTAACATGGGCGCTGAAGACTGAGATTGAAGAACGTCGTCAGAAGAGTACTGAGCAGGCAGTAAAAGTAATAGAGAACACCGTACAGAAGCAGCCCAAAAAAGGGCCGATCCGGCTCTTGCACCTAAGTGATTTGCACTTTACAGCCGAGACACTAGTCGAAGCCAGACTTCAGGCACTTGTGGATGATATCAAACGCGGAGATTGTCTTGGCATTGAGAAAGTAGATTTTGTCGTAATTTCAGGAGATTTCACAGATAAAGGGCATAATGAAGGATTTGAAAAAGCATATGACTTTGTATCTGGCCTAATAAAGGAATTAGAACTTTCTGCGGAGCGCTGCGTGTTCGTACCGGGTAATCACGATGTCAAAGACATACCAGAAGCCTTTGAAAACCGCGAAGGCGCAGACGGCAAAATTGTAAAAGTACGGAGCCCCCATTACATTGAGAGATTTAAACCGTTCTCAGATGGATTTTATCATAAATTTTTTGTTGGAAAGCCATATCCGCTAACTTGGTCGGAACAAGGCATGTGTACTCCGTTTTGGGAAGAGGGAATCCAATTCATCACGTTGAACTCATGTTGGCAAATTGATGAATTTAATCGAAAGCGCTCCGGTCTGTATCCCGATGCAGTGGCACACGCCTTGAAGGAATCACAAAAACAAGAGAAGGAGGCACGCACTTTGGAGCAGATCAAGGGCTCATTACTCCGGATTGCTGTTTGGCACCATGCGGTTACTGGGCCAGAACAGATGAGCAACGTCGACTTTCTGGGGCATCTGCAAAACCATGGTGTTAAAATAGGGCTTCATGGCGATGTTCATGAAGTTCGCCGTAGTCAGATTGAACCTTGGCGAAGTGACAAGAAATTATTTATTGCAGGCGCCGGTAGTTTTGGCGCACATGCCGATCAGCGTCCCGAATCAACTCCACGACTTTACAATTTGTTGGAAATTAATCGCGATTTGAAGTCTGCTCGCGTACACACGCGTCAACAATCTAAACCAGACGGCGCATGGAGAGGTTGGAATGAATGGCCACGGCCAAAGAAAGGGCACGGTGGTGTACCTTATTACGAGATTAAATGGAAGTAACAGCGGCTATTCGCTATAAGGGCCGGCTTGAAGGCGAGGATTGAGGATTGAGGATTGAGGATTGAGGATTGAGGAT